>NZ_JBEXUS010000022.1:0-96733 GCF_040614455.1 Nocardia sp. NPDC005978 | reverse complement strand
TCCGGATAACAGCTAAGCCCCCTATCCTGTGTATCGGGGCCTTCGCTTCGGGTGACCGACGGGACTCGAACCCGCGACAGCCAGGATCACAACCTGGTGCTCTACCAACTGAACTACGGTCACCATTGCCGGTTGTTTCCGGCGCGATAGATCGTAGCGCGATCCGGCGCCGAGTACCTAATCGGCTGGTTGGGCGGTATTTTCGGTCTGTTTCCGGTCGTTCAGCTCGGCGGCGACGGCGGCGATCTCGGCGGTCGACGGGCCGGGAGCGGGGACGAACGCGGTGCGGCGGTAGTACCGGAGTTCCTTGATGGATTCCTGGATGTCGGCAAGCGCGCGGTGGGCCAGGCCCTTCTCCGGCTGGCCGAAGTAGATGCGGGGGTACCAGCGGCGGGTCAGCTCCTTGATCGAGCTGACATCGATCATCCGGTAGTGCAGGTGCGCGTCCAGGATCGGCATGTCGCGGGCCAGGAAACCGCGGTCGGTGGCAATGGAATTGCCCGCCAGCGGCACGGTGCGCGGGGTGGGGACGTACTGCTTGATGTAGTCCATGATCTGCTGCTCGGCCTCGGCCAGGGTGACCGTGGAGCGGCGGACCTCTTCGGTGAGCCCGGAACGCGCGTGCATCTCCACCACCACCGGCGGCATGGCCGCGAGCGCAGCGTCGTCGGCGTGGATCACGATGTCCACACCCTCGCCGAGGATATTGAGGTCACTGTCGGTCACGAGTGCGGCGACCTCGATCAGCTTGTCGCTGTCCAGGCGTAGGCCGGTCATCTCGCAATCTATCCACACCACTTTGTCTGACACCTGGGAAAGGGTAGTCGTTTCGCCGTCGCCGACCCCCGCGCCCGGCCGCGTCGGCCCACTCTTGCCGCGCGACCGGGCATTATCTTTGCCAGCGAGCCGCGAGAACCAGGCGGTCGGCATGTTGGTTGGGCAGTTCTTCAGAGCAGTCGCAGTTGGCAGAGCAGACGGAGGGAAGCGCGATGACCACCCCGCAGGAGAAGGCAGCGGCGGCACGAAAGGCCGCCGAGGACGCGGCGCGGCTCGCTGCCGAAGCGGCGAAGGCGGCCGACGCCGCCGAACAGGAGGCCGCGGCCCAGGAGGCCGCCGACAATGCCGCCGCGGCGCCGGCGCAGGCCGAGGCGAAACCGGACGCGAGCAAGGCGGCCGAAGCCGCCGACAGCGCCGTCGACGCCGACACCGCCGCCGCGCAGACCATCGCGGCGGGCTACGCCTTCGAGGGCCTGGCCCTCGAGCTCGGCACGGTCATCGTCAACGGGGCGGTCCACCCCGACGCGCGCGTGCGCATCCCCATGAAAACCATGAACCGCCACGGCCTCATCGCCGGCGCGACCGGCACCGGTAAGACCAAGACCGTGCAGGGCATCGCCGAACAGCTGTCCGCGGCCGGGGTGCCGGTGGTGGTGGCCGACATCAAAGGGGACCTGTCGGGTCTGGCGCAGCCGGGCCAGGAGAACGACAAGATCCGCACGCGCGCACAGGAAACCGGTGATCCGGACTGGAAGCCGACGGGCTACCCGTGCGAATTCGTCTCCCTCGGCACCGAGGGCATCGGGGTGCCGATCCGCGCCACCATCACCTCGTTCGGCCCGATTCTGCTGTCGAAGGTGCTGGGGCTCAACGAAACCCAGGAATCCACCCTCGGGCTGATCTTCCACTGGTCCGATCAGAACGGCTTCGCGCTGCTGGATCTGAAGGATCTGCGCGCGGTCATCCAGTTCCTGACCAGTCCCGAGGGCAAGGAAGAACTCAAGGGCATCGGCGGCGTCTCGGCGACCACGGCCGGCGTCATCCTGCGCGCGCTGGTGAATCTCGAGGCCGACGGCGGCGACACGTTCTTCGGTGAACCCGAACTGGATCCGGCCGACCTGCTGCGGGTGGCCGGCGGGCAGGGCGTCATCACCCTGTTCGAACTCGGCGCCCAGGCCGCGCGCCCGCAGATGTTCTCGACCTTCCTCATGTGGGTGCTGGCCGACCTGTTCCAGACGCTGCCGGAAATCGGCGACATGGACAAACCGAAGCTGGTCTTCATCTTCGACGAGGCGCATCTGCTGTTCACCGGGGCGTCCAAGGCGTTCCTGCAGCAGGTGGAGCAGACGGTCAAGCTCATCCGCTCCAAGGGTGTCGGCGTCTTCTTCTGCACCCAGCTGCCCACCGATATCCCGAATCCGGTGCTCTCGCAACTGGGCGCCCGCATCCAGCACGCGTTGCGGGCCTTCACCCCCGAGGACCAGGCGGCGCTGTCCAAGACGGTGCGCACCTACCCCAAGACCGCCGTCTACGATCTCGAAAAGGCGCTCACCTCCTTGGGAATCGGTGAGGCCGTGGTGACCGTGCTCTCGGAGAAGGGCGCGCCGACCCCGGTGGCGTGGGCGCGCATGCAGCCGCCGCGCTCGCTCATGGACACGATCGGCGACAACGGAATCCGTTCCCGCGCACAGCAGTCCACGCTGTACGGCAAGTACGGGCAGACCATCGACCGCGAATCGGCCTACGAGATCCTGACCGAGAAGCTGGCCGCGGCCGCCGCAGCGGCTCCGGAAGCGCCCCCTGCGCGCGGCCGGGCCAAGGCCGAACCGGTCGACGAGTCCGTGGCCGAGAAGATTCTGAACAACTCCGCGTTCAAGAGCTTTCTGCGCTCGGCGAGCACGGTCGCGGGCCGCGAGATCAGTCGCAGCATCTTCGGCACCCGCAAACGCTGAATCTTCGGCACCCGCGAGCACTGAATTCTCGGTGCCGCGAGCGCTGACCGGCCGGGAGTCGGTTGCGGCGGCGATCGGACTGTGCCGCAACCGATTCGGGATGCGCTGTCGCACGGGCGCGGCCCGTGTCAGCGCTCCGGCCGACCCGCTCACCCCACGTCGCGGGCGAGCAGATCCGCGATGGTCTCCCGGCGCACCAGTTCCCGGCTCTGCCCGTCGTTGACGGCGACGATGGGCGGTCGGCCGACGCCGTTGTAGCTGGAGGCCAGGCTGTGGTGGTACGCGCCGGTGCACGGCACGGCCAGCACCTCGCCCGGGCGCAGATCCGCGGGCAGGCGGATGTCGGTGGCGAGGATGTCCCCGGCCTCGCAGTAGCGGCCCGCGATGGTCGCGGTCATCTGCGGGCCGGTGGGATGCCGGTTCGCCACCACGGCCTCGTAGTGCGCCCCGTACAGCGCGACGCGGGGGTTGTCGCTCATGCCGCCGTCCACCGTCACGAAGGTGCGGCCCTCGATGTGCTTGATCGACAGCACGTGGTAGAGCGTCACCCCGGCGCGGGCGACGATCGCGCGGCCCGGCTCCAGCGCGATCTTCGGGCGCGGGAAGCCGTGCCGGGCGCAGGCCGCGTCCAGGCCGTCGTCGATGATGTCGGCCAGCTCGGCCAGATTCATCTCGGCGTCCCCGCTGCGGTACGCGACCGCGTGCCCGCCGCCGAGATCGAGATCGCCCAGTGTGATGCCGAAAGCCGCTTGGATGCGCGCCATTTCGCCGATCATCCGGCGCACGGCCTCGCCGTAGTGGAAGGGGTCGTAGATCTGCGAGCCGATATGGCAGTGCAGGCCGATCAGATCCAGATTGAACTGGCGCACAATGCGTTCCACCGCTTCGGCGACCAGATCGCTGCCGATGGGGAAGCCGAACTTCTGATCGGTGACACCGGTGCGGACCGCCGGGTGCCCGTGCACGTCGATGTCGGGGGAGATGCGCAGCAACACCTGCTGCGGGCGGGTGGCCAGCGCGGCCAGCAGTGGAATCTCGGTGAGCGAGTCGATCACGATGCGGCCCACGCCGCAGTTGACGGCGGTCTCGAGTTCGGCGAAGGGTTTGCCGTTGCCGTGCAGGATGATTCGGCGCGGATCGGTCCAGGAGGACAGCGCGGTGGTGAGTTCGCCCGCCGAGCACACGTCCAGGGATAGGCCCTCATCGCCTATCCATTCCGCGACCGTGCGGGTGAGCAGCGCCTTGCCGGCGTAGATGATCTCGGCGTCCGGGAAGGCCCGGCGATAGGCGCGGCAGCGTTCGCGCACCTCGCCCTCGTCGAGCACATAGGTGGGGGTGCCGTACTGATCGGCGATGTCCGCCAGGGCCACCCCGCCGACGGTGATGCGGCCGTCCGGGTCGTAGTGCGTTTCGCGCGGCCACACCGCCGGATCCAGGCGGGGCAGCATGCCTCCCGACCGCAGCGACGGGAAGATGTCGAGCAGCGTCACGGTGTCTCCTGTGTCGTCCCCGTCGTTCGGTGGGCGGGGCCTGACTCCAGGACTACGCCGGTGCGGGCCGCGCGGGGGACCCGACTACGCGGCCTTTACGAGTGCGCGGCCGATCTTGACGGAAACCGGTCGGCGGACAACCGGCGAGAGGTTCGCCGGACATGAAACGGCCCGATCCAGCGGGCTCAGCGCCTGCGGATCGGGCCGTGGAAGTCGTGCGGGGTGGGTCAGCCGCCGAGCTTCTTGTAGGCGGCGCCCGCGACAACAGACGTGATCGAGCGGGGGCCGAACTGGCCGGCCAGGCTCATGCCCTTGCTGATCAGGCCCGGGACCACGCGCATCTTGTTGCGGGCCAGGGCGTCGATGGTGATCTTGGCGGTGTGTGCGGCGGTGACCCAGATGAACTCGGGGATCTTGCTGCCGACCTCGTTCTGATCCGGGTTGTCGGTGCGCACCGGGCCGGGGGCCAGCAGCGTGACGTGCACGCCGTGTTCCTTCATCTCCCCGCGCAGCGATTCGGCGAAGGTGTTGGTGAACGCCTTGGACGCGGCGTAGGTGGCGTTGTTCGGGATCGGCATGTTGCCCGCCGCCGACCCGGTGACCAGGATGCCGCCGCTGCGCCGCTCGATCATGTTCGGCAGCACCGCGAGGGTCAGGTCCTGCACGGCGACGGCGTTGAGCTCCATGATGTCGCGCTCGTAGTCCAGGTCCAGCTTGGCCAGCGGGCCGAAGGTCGCCACGCCCGCGTTGTTGCACAGGATGGCGATGTCGCGGCTCGCCAGCTCCTTGGCCAGCGGCGCGCGCTGCTCGCGGTTGGACAGGTCCACCGCCCGGACCTCGGCGACGATCCCGTACTTCTTGGTCAGCTTCTCCGCCAGCGCGGTCAGCAGCTCCTCCCGCCGGGCCACGAGAATCAGCGAGTACCCGCGCGAGGCGAGCTCCTCGGCGAGGGCGACCCCGATCCCGGACGAGGACCCGGTGACGACGGCACGATTTTCAGCGGTAGGCGCAGGCAAGCTCACGAGGGCGAAGCCTACCCATAGATACCCCGCGCGCGGAGAGCGAGTGCGAAGCGAATTCACCCCGTGCGCGGTAGGCGGTCCATCCTCGCACCGCTGCGGGCACGAGCCGACCCGGACAGTCCGGTGACGTCGCAGCGCGCCCGGCCGTGGGCTACGGCCGCACCCGAGCAGTCGATGAACGCAGCGCGCGCCCAGCCGTGGGGAGCAGCCGCACCCGGACCTTCCGGTGACCCGAGGCGCGCCCGGCCGCTGGGACCGGGCGGCAACCGTGCGAGTTGTGAGGATCAGGGCCGGGGTTTGGGTTCCATGAAGGCGACGCCCCAGTTCACGTGGCCGCGCCAGACGCCCGCGATCCGGCCGCCCTGCACGGCGGGTTTCGGATCGCCGATGGGGCCGCCCGCGGCGCGCACAGCCGCAACCGCGGAATCGAGGTCCGGGGTCAGGAACGCGACGCCAACCAGGGCGGCGGGCAGGCCGGAGGCCACGGCTTCGATGAAGGGTTCGCCGACGCGGTAGAAGGCCATCTCGGGACCTTCCGGGCCGCGCGGGAAGAAGCGGCGGCGGGGCGGAATGCCCAGTACCGCTGAGAGATCGGCGACGGCGGCATCCATCTCCGGCGCCCAGTACACGACGTGGTCGATGATGGTGACGCCGTTCGGGTGCGCGGTCGCGACCGGATCGGGTGCGGCATTGCCGCTCGCGCCCGGGCCGGGATGGTCGGGCGGCGTGCCGCCGGGAGCCGGACGCGGCTGCCGATCGGCGCGGGAATCGGCAGCGCCGAGGTGCGGCACACCGAGAGTGTCCGGGGCGGCGTGGGTTTCGTCGAAACCCCAGGCGGCTTCGCCCAGGACGCAGGTGACCTGCCCGACGCGGAACGCTCCGTCGGTGACGGTGAAACCCAGTGCCGCCCAGGCCTGCTCGGTTCCGGGCAGGCCCAGGCGGGTGAGGTTCGGCATTACAGCGCTGCCGCCAGGCGGGTGCCCTGGTTGATCGCGCGTTTGGCATCGAGTTCCGAGGCCAGGTCGGCGCCGCCGATCAGGTGGAACTTCACGCCCGCCTCCCGCAACGGCGCTTCCAGGTCGCGCACGGATTCCTGTCCGGCGCACAGGATCACGTTGTCGCACTCGATCACGGTCGGGCGTTCGCGCTTCTCGCCGTAGCTGATGTGCAGGCCGCGATCGTCGATGCGCTCGTAGTTCACGCCGCCGATCTGCTCCACGCCCTTGGCCTTGACCGCGGCCCGGTGCACCCAGCCGCTGGTCTTGCCCAGATCCTTGCCGAACGAGGAAGCCTTGCGCTGCAACAGCACCACCTCGCGTGCGGCGGGGGAGGGCTTGGGCGCGGTGAGGAAGCCGCGCGCGTCCGGATCGTCGGACACGCCCCACTCCTCTTCCCACTCGTCCAGCTTGAGGCTGGGATGTCCTTCGATGGTGAGGAATTCACTCACGTCGAAGCCGATGCCGCCCGCCCCGATGACCGCGACCTTCTTGCCGACCGGCTTGCCCTCGCGCACCAGTTCGGCGTAGGTGAGCACCTTGGGGTGATCGACGCCCGGGATGCTCGGGATGCGCGGCTTGACGCCGGTGGCGAGCACGATCTCGTCGTAGCCGCCCGCGATGAGCCGCGCCGCGTCCACCCGGGTGTTCAGATGCACACTGACACCGGTGATTTCGAGCTGGCGCGTGAAGTAGCGGATGGTCTCGTTGAACTCTTCCTTGCCCGGGATGCGCCGCGCGATGTCGAACTGCCCGCCGATCTTGTCGTCGGCTTCGAACAGGTCGACCCGGTGTCCGCGCTGGGCCAGGCTCACCGCGGTGGACAGGCCGGCCGGGCCCGCGCCGACGACCGCGAACCTGCGGGTGCGCCGGGTCGGCAGCAGCACGAGTTCGGTCTCGTGCCCCGCGCGCGGATTCAGCAGGCAGGACACGGTTTTCATCTGGAAGGCGTGATCCAGGCAGGCCTGGTTGCAGGCGATGCAGGTGTTGATCTCGTCGTCGCGCGCCTCCTGGGCCTTGCGCGCCCATTCCGGGTCGGCCAGCAGCGGCCGGGCCAGCGACACCAGGTCCGAGTCGCCGCGGGTGAGGATCTCCTCGGCGGTCTCGGGCATGTTGATGCGGTTCGAGGCGCACACCGGGATGCTCACCACGTCCTTGACCTTCGCGGTCCACTTCACGAACGCTCCGCGCGGCACCGAGGTCACGATGGTCGGGACGCGGGCCTCGTGCCAGCCGATGTCGGTGTTGATGATGGTGGCCCCGGCGGCCTCCACATCCTTTGCCACGGCCTCGATCTCGTCCCAGGTCTGCCCGTTCTCGACGAAGTCGGCCATGGACAGGCGGAACACGATGATGAAGTCGGGGCCGACGGCCTTGCGCACCCGGCGCACGATCTCCCCGGCGATGCGGCGGCGGTTCTCCGAGCTGCCGCCCCACTTGTCCTTGCGCTTGTTGGTGCGCGGCGCCAGGAACTGGTTGATGAAATAGCCTTCGCCGCCCATGATCTCGACGCCGTCGTATCCGGCGAACTTGGCCAGGTAGGCGCAGCGCGCGTAGTCGTCGATGGTCTGCTCGACGCCCTTGCCCGAGAGTGCGCGCGGCTTCAAGGGATTGATCGGCGCCTTGATGGCCGAGGCCGAAACACTGCCGGGCATATAGGAATAGCGCCCCGCGTGCAGGATCTGCAGCGCGATCTTGCCGCCCTCGGTGTGCACCGCCTTGGTGATGGCGCGATGCCGGTAGGCCTCGGTCTTGTTGGTCAGCTTCGCGCCGAACGGCATCAGCCAGCCGGTGCGATTGGGGGCGTAACCGCCGGTGATGATGAGGCCCACACCGCCTTTGGCGCGTTCGGCGAAGTACGCCGCGAGCCGGTTGGTGTGCCAGGCCCGATCCTCGAGACCGGTGTGCATGGAACCCATGACCACGCGATTGCGCAGCGTCGTGAATCCCAGGTCCAGGGGTTCGAACAGATGCGGGTAAGCGCTCATCGCGGAGTGCCTTTCGGGTCGGACGCCTGCGACCGGGCTGAGTCGCGTTCGAGGGCGTCGAGTACTTCGTCACACCAGTCGACGAATCCCTGTTCGACGCGAATTCCCCCGCGCAGAACCAGGTACTGGTGCAGTTTTCGCCCGGAGAGCTGTTCCGGGTCGGGGTAGTCGGTCTTCTCGAAGGTGCGGTAGATGTCCAGCCGCTGGGCGTGCTGATCGCGATGGCGCCGCCATTCGGCGATCAGGGCCGGAACATCGGCCAGCGCGGCCGCGCGCAGTTTCACGCCGAGTTCGTTGCGCATCGGGCCGGTGTCGCTGGGTTCGGCGATCCAGCGGGTGAGTTCGGCGCGGCCCGCGTCGCTGACGGTGTACACCTTCTTGTCGGGGCGGCCCTCCTGCGCCACGGCTTCGGCGCTCACCCAGCCCTGCTCCTCCATACGCTTGAGGACGCGATAGATCTGCTGGTGGGTGGCGTTCCAGAAGAAGCCGATGGATTTGTCGAAGCGCCGCGCGAGGTCGTAGCCCGAGCTGGCGCGTTCGGTCAGCGATACCAGCAGCGCGTGTTCGAGGGCCATGCGACGAGGGTAACTGAGACGGTACGTACTATGCAATTGAGTGCATAGTGAACTTTCGTGGCGCGATTCGGCACGACGACGGGGCCGTGGTCGCCTAGTCTGCGCCCATGGCGCAAGCATCCGGACGGGTCCCGGGCGACGAGGCGATCGGCCAGGCCACCGGACGCGGTCCGGTGCTGGCGTGGGGACTCTGGGACTGGGGATCGGCTGCCTTCCAGGCGCTCATCCTGACCTTCGTGTTCTCGGTCTATCTCACCGACAAGGTGGGCGAGAACCTGCCCGGCGGCGTGTCGGCCAGTGCCTGGCTGGGCTGGGCGCTCGGCGCGGGCGGTCTGCTGGTCGCGGTGACGGCCCCGATCAGCGGGCAGTGGTTCGACGCCGCCGCGCGGCGCAAGTTCTCCCTCGGGGTGCTCACCGCGCTGACCGTGGTGCTCATGGCCGCGATGTTCTTCGTGCGCGACGACTACCACTACCTGTGGCTGGGCCTGGTGCTGCTGGCGCTGGGCACGGTGACCTTCGAGCTGGCCGGCGTTCCGTACAACGCGATGCTGCGCCAGGTGTCCACCCCCGCGACCGTCGGCCGGATCTCCGGATTCGGCTGGGCCATGGGCTATTTCGGTGGCATCGCACTGCTGCTGATCTGCTACGTCGGCTTCATCGCCGGTGACGGGGACACCCGCGGCGTGCTCGGCATCACGACCGAGGGCGGGCTCAATATTCGCCTCGTGGTGCTGCTGGCCGCGGTGTGGTTCACGGTGTTCGCGCTGCCGCTGTTCTTCCGGGTGCCCGAGGTGCCGCGTACGGACGCGGATCCGGGTGCGGCCGTTCGGGTCTCGGCGCTCGACGGCGCGACCGGGGCCCGGAGTCGCGGGCCACTGCGCTGGCTGCGCGCCATCGGAGCTTCGTACCGGGTGCTGTGGCGCGATATCTGCGAACTGTGGGTGACCGATCGGCGCACGGTGTGGTTCCTCATCGCCAGCGCCGTGTTCCGCGACGGTCTGGCGGGCGTGTTCACCTTCGGCGCGGTGCTGGCGGTGCGCGTCTACGGCTTCTCCGATTCGGATGTGCTGCTGTTCGGCATCGCCGCGAATGTCGTTGCCGCCATCGGGGCGCTGGCCACCGGGCGCTACGACGACCGTGTCGGTCCCAAGCCGGTGATCGTGGTGTCGCTGGCCGCCATGATCGTGTGCGGTCTGGCGCTGCTCGCGGTGTCGGGCCCGGCGCTGTTCTGGGTGTTCGGCCTGGCGCTGGCCGGTTTCGTCGGTCCCGCCCAGGCTTCTTCGCGGTCGTTCCTGGCACGGCTGGCGCCGCCCGGCCGCGAAGGCCAGCTGTTCGGTCTCTACACGACGACCGGCCGCGCCGTCTCGTTCCTGGCGCCCACCATGTTCGGCCTGTTCGTCTGGGTGACCGATTCCGAGCGCTTCGGCATCATCGGCCTGGTCCTGGTGCTGATCGCGGGCCTGATCGCGCTGCTGCCGGTGCGGGATTCGGGCCTGAAGAACCGCTGATGCTCCGGTTCGGGTCCGGGCGGACCGGCGTCCATCGGGGTTGACGCGCACGGGCGCGTCGAAAGAGCCCTATGTCCGCCAGGACGCCATGCCGAGCGCGATGAGCCGCACCTGCAACACCGCGCGCTCGGCGATGCGGGGCCGTTCGCGGGCCTCGGCCACCACGTAATCGGCGATGCGATCCGCGACCGTGGAGACGATGAGATCCGCGGCGAGCTCCAGGTCATCGGGGGACCAGGCGTCCAGTGCGCGCACCCGGGACAGGTCGACCACCAGCTCTCGGACGATGAGCTGCATCTCGACCGCGATGGCGCCGCGCAGGGGCGCCGAACCGCCGTGCCGCTCGCGAATGAGGAAACCCCACAGATCGCGTTTGTCGTCGACTTGCTGGAAGACGAAGCGGACGGGGGCGGCCAGTCCGGCGTCGGGGGTCCGCCGGGTCTCGCGCAGCGCGAGGCGCAGCTGGCGCACGCCCTCCTCGACGAGCGAGGTGCCGAGTTCCTCGAGTGAGGCGAAATGCCGGTAGAACGCGGTCGGGACGATGCCGGCCGAGCGGGCGATCTCACGCAGGCTCAGCGCCGCGAAACCGCGTTCGGCCGCGAGCGCGAGGGTGCCCTCGAGTAGCGCGGAACGGGTGCGCTCCTTGCGCTCGACTCTGGTTGCTGCCTGCTCGCTCACGTCGATGAGCATACATTCGTTCACATTCGTCCCCTTGCTCAGATGTCGTGCGCGTCACATGAACTGCCGGTTGAACTGGACGGCCTCTACCCGGCAGACTAGCTGAGTGTACAGATGTACACCGAAATTGAGAGAGTGTGAACGAGACTCCCGATCCGGTGCTCATCGAATGAATGCGAGGCATCGCCGGCAAGCCCCCGGTGATGCGACAGGAGGCCCGCATGGTTGGACTCATCGACCTCGTGCAGACACTGACCAGTCCGCACCCGCTGGACCGCTACCTGGAGCTGGTCCGCCCCACCCTGACGCTGCGCGACCTGCGCGCCGAGATCACGCACGTGCGACGGAGCGCGGTCGGCTCGGTGACGCTCACGCTGCGCCCCAATCGCAAGTGGTCCGGGCACGAGGCGGGGCAGTACGTGCAGATCGGCGTCGTCATCGACGGCATCCGCCACACCCGCTGCTATTCGCCGGTCAATGCCGCGAACCGCCGGGACCGTCACATCGAGCTCACCATCAAGGCGCACCCGCAGGGGCTGGTGTCGAACTACCTGCACGAGAACGCGATTCCGGGGATGGTCGTCGATCTCTCACCGGCCATGGGCGTTTTCGCGCTGCCCGAGCAGCGGCCGGATCGGCTGATTCTGCTCAGCGGCGGCAGCGGCATCACCCCGGCGCTGTCCATGCTGCGCACCCTGGCCAACGAGGGGTACCGCGGCCGGGTGCTGTTCCTGCATTACAACCGTTCGCCCGAATGGGTGCCGCATCGCACCGAACTCGAAGCGATCGCCATGCAGCACAACAATATTCAGGTCGAGATGCGCTACCCTGAATTGGGGCAGGACCCCAACTTCGGGTACGACGAGCTCGAGCGGCTCGCACCCTGGTTCGCGACGGCGCAGACCTACCTGTGCGGCCCGCCCGGTCTCATGAAGGCGGTCCGCACCGTCTACGAGGCCGAACAGCTCACCGACAGACTGCATTCGGAGGAGTTCACCCTCACCGCGGCACCGGCCGACCCGGCCGACGTCGACGGCGAGACCGTCTTCTCCGGCAGTGGCAAGACCACGGCCAATACCGGCGCCAGCCTGCTGGAGCAGGCCGAATCCGCCGGGCTCACCCCGGAATACGGCTGCCGCATGGGGATCTGTTTCTCCTGCACCTCGATCAAGGTCAGCGGCTGCACGCGCAACCTGCGCACCGGCGAGGTCGACTCGGATCCGGATCAGCCCATCCAGCTCTGCGTCAGCGCCGCGGTCGGCGACGTCGAAATCGCCATCTGACAACTGCTTTCAGACCCATTGCTATCTGCACCAGCAAGGAGACAGATCATGGCAATTCTCACCGAAACCCCCGACGGCCCCCTCGTGCTGAGCCCCGAGCAGGTCGAGGACATCGGCCGCGAGCTCGACGAGATTCGCGCCCGGATCGTCGCCGATCTCGGCGAGCGCGACCGCGAGTACATCTACTCGATCATCAAGGCGCAGCGCGGCTTCGAGATCGCCGGGCGCGGCCTGATGTACCTGGGCTTCCTGCCCCCGTTCTGGCTGGCCGGCGTGGCCTCGCTGTCGGTGTCGAAGATCCTCGACAACATGGAGATCGGCCACAACGTCATGCACGGTCAGTACGACTGGATGCGTGAGCCCGGCCTGAACTCGCGCGTGTTCGAGTGGGACACCGTGTGCCCGGCCGACCAGTGGCGGCACTCGCACAACTACATGCACCACACGTACACCAACATCCACGGCATGGACCGGGACATCGGCTACGGCATCCTGCGCATCGACGAGCAGCAGAAGTGGAACCCGCTGTACCTGGGCAACCCGGTCTACGCGTTCTTCCTCATGCTCGCCTTCGAGTGGGGCGTCATGGGCCACGACCTCGAGGTCGAGAACATCGTGCAGGGCAAGCGCAAGTGGACCGATATCAAAGCCCTGGTCAAGGGCCAGATGCGCAAGGCCGGCCGGCAGGTCCTCAAGGACTACGTGGTCTTCCCGGCGCTGACCGGACCGCTGTTCCTGTCCACCCTGGCCGGTAACTTCACCGCCAACATCGTGCGCAACCTGTGGACGTTCTCCATCATCTTCTGCGGGCACTTCCCGTCCGGCGTACAGACGTTCACCCAGGAACAGACCGAGAACGAGACCCAGGGCGAGTGGTACGTGCGCCAGATGCTGGGCTCGGCCAATATCGACGGCGGCCGGCTGTTTCACATCATGAGCGGCAACCTCTCGCACCAGATCGAGCACCACCTGTTCCCGGACCTGCCCGCGAACCGGTACCCGGAGATCGCCCCCGAGGTGAAGGCGCTGTGCGAGAAGCACGGTCTGCCGTACAACACGGGGTCCTTCAGCAAGCAGATCGGCTCGGTCTGGGCGAAGATCTTCAAGCTCGCGCTGCCGCCGGTGCTGGCTGGGAAATCGCAGTCCAGCGGTGTTATCGTGATGCGCCGGGGGCAGGCTAGCGAAGTGGGCGTGTAAATGATCGGGAAATTCGAAAGCAACAAGGATCTCATCCAGGAATTGACGTCGTCCGGAGCACGGCACGTCGGCAATATCGCATCGATCATCACCGGAACGGTCGCCGAGGTGACCAAGGAGATCGGTGACTGGATCACCGACGCGATCGAGATGCGCGAGGCCGCGGCCGTGGCCGCGCAGGACGCCGCCGCGCAGCGTGCGGCGGCCGCCGATGCGGAGTTCGACGATGTCGATCCGGCCTACGACGCGGATCCGGCCGGTTACGCGGGGGACAGCCGGGTAGCCGAAGGTACTGCGCCACAGGCGGACTCGGCCAAGTCGGAGTTCATCGACGCCGAGGTCGTCGAACACCGCAATTCCTGAGATTCGGGTGCGCCCGGGAGTGAGACCCCGGGCGCTACCGGCCGAAAGTGGTTGCGGCGCGGTGAGATTGCCGAACGGTCGTCACCAGACCGGCAGTCTGCGCCGATGCTGCGCCACCTCGGTGATCAGATCCTTGTAACCGTCGGCGAGTTCGGCGAGGCGATACCACTGCAGGTGGGCCTCGCTGTCCACGGCGTGCCGGGCGGCGTCGCCGTTGCGACCCTCGCCCAGGTGCGGGCCGGTGCGTCGTCGCATCCGCCCGTCGGTGCTCTTCGATCGCGGCGCATCCGGCACTGGAACTCCCAGGGCCTGTTGCGCCGCAACCCATTTCGAGGCCATTCGATCGATGACCGCGCCCAGGGTCTCGGTGTGCAGCGAGGCGCCGGAGCGGTGCGGGATGTTGGCCGCCACCCAATCGTTGATCCGGTTCACCAGCAGCAGCCTGCGCTCGTCGATGGCTTCGAGCAGGCGGCTGTGCTCGGCGACCTCGGCCGCGGTGTCCGTATCGTGTGCGGCGGCGTGCGCTCGATGCCGGCGCTCATGGCACAGCGCCAGCTCGTGGGCGGTTTCCAAGACTTCGTGGTCGCGGCTTCGCGAGTGCGGTGAGCCGTTGGGTGGATCGGTGATGGGTTCCCGGAAGGCGCGCAGCAGCATTGATGGCGATGGGAGCTCGGCCCCGAACCCCGCTCCGGTGTAGTCGGTTGCCATGGTTTCCCACCCTCAGCGTTGTGTCTGGATGCGCCAGGGCCGAGGGGGATTCGGGGAGGGGCTCCCCTCGGCTCCGGCGCAGACCCGTACCCCGGGATGCACAGCCCACCACAAACGGCACGGAAAAAAACCGGGAATTTCGCGACGATGCGATGGGGAGACTGTCCGGGAAATACGGGACATATTCAGGAAAGCGCGATAGTCGGACGGGCGCAACCATCCGGCGCTAGATCGTCCAAGCTGCCGGAGAATCGTTATACAGCATTACAACTCGGTCACGTGGGCGCTGCGTTCGGTGGCGGATCGACACCTGCGCGCTGCCGGTCGGCGCATGTCATGGCCGTGCCGTTCTCCGGGGCCGCCGCGCGAGGCGATTACTGAGGCTTATGAACAGCTATTCCTCCGGCGCGCCGGACGCGCCGCGCCGCGCACTCGATTAGCCTGGGTATTCGTGCCCGCCTATGCGTCGTCACCCGAATTGCGGTTCGGTTTCATGTTCGCGCTGGAAGACCCGGAGCGAATCGCCGAAGTCGTGCGCAACCTCATCGTTCGCCGCAGGGTGTCGGTATTCCGCCTGGCGCACCTCTCGGACGACAACGGCCCGCCCGAGCGGTACGTCGTCAACTGGGCTGCGGTGCCCCAGATTTCGGTCACCACCGCCGCGCCCGACCCCGATGCGCTGCGCTCGAGTGGAACGATGCTGGTCAACGCATTTCTGGGCGAGGACGGCGAAGTCAGCCTGTACGCGGCCGACCCGCCGGCCCCGCAGTAGTGTGGCTGGCGACACACGCCAACTCAGCAATCTCTCAGCTACTGGCCAGGGCGCTGTAAGGCTCGGTCGGCAGGGTGGGTCACGTCGCCGGTTGGAAAGCCCGACCGGCGGTGTGATCAACAGAGAGGTTGAAAAATGATCCCGGTCATCATCGACACTGGTTCCGCCGCGCTCAACGGCCTGTTCAGCACCGGCTCGGCCGCCCTGAGCGGAATCCTCAACACCCTCTTCACCGGTTCCTTCGGCTAAATCCTAATCCCGCGAAGGGTTTTCGGGTACACGCCCCGGATGCGATCAGCATCCGGGGCGTTTTCGGTGTCCATGCCGGCGCGCCGCTCGGTGTCCGTACCGGCGCGCTCGGTGTCCGTGCCGCCGCGCCCCTCAGTGCAGTGCGCGGGGCGCGGCTTCGTAGATGCGCCGCACCACGTCCTCGATGTCGGGCTCCTCGATGGACAGGTCCCGCACCTGTGCGCGGGCCGACACCGCGGCGAGCAGCTGTGCGGCCGTGGTGTTCTCGGTGTCGAACGCCAGCCGCTGCCGCATCCCCTCGCCCGCGCTGTCCAGCAGCTTCGCGCCCGGCAGGTCGGTGAGATCGGCGGTCGGCTCGGCCAGATCGACCGTCAGCACCCGGCGCGCGCCCACCGTGGCGGCCAGCCCGGTCAGCGATCCGTCGTAGACCAGGCTGCCGTGATCCACCACCAGGACCCGTTCGCAGAGTCGCTCGATGTCGCCCATGTCGTGGGTCGTCAGCAGCAGCGTGGTGCCCCGCTGGGTGCGCTCGTGGCGCAGGAACTCGCGTAATCGCTGTTTGGACAGCACATCCAGGCCGATGGTCGGCTCGTCCAGGATCACCAGCTCGGGGGAGTGCAGCAGCGCCGCGGCGACCTCGGCGCGCATGCGCTGACCGAGCGAGAGCTGGCGCACCGGGGTGTCCAGCGTGCTGCCCATCTCCAACTGGTCCACCAGTTCGCCGGTGCGGGCGGCCGCCGCGCGCGGTTCCAGGCGATGGATGGCCGCCAGGATCGAGAACGATTCGCGCAGTGGCAGATCCCACCACAGCTGCGAACGCTGCCCGAACACCACCCCGATGCGCCCGGCCAGTTCCCGGCGGCGGCGCACCGGATCGAGTCCGCAGGTGCGCAACCGGCCCGCGGTGGGCACCAGGATGCCGGTGAGCATCTTGATCGTGGTCGACTTTCCCGCCCCGTTCGCGCCGATGTAGCCCACGGCCGCACCGGGTTCCACGCGGAAGGTCATATCGGCCACGGCCGTGAGCACTTCGCGTTTGCGCCGTCGCCCGCCGTCCTTGCGGCGCAGCACGAATGTCCGGGTCAGTCCCGTGGTCTCGATGATCGCGTCGCTCATCCCCCGCCTCCCTGATAGTGCCGTGTGCCCAGCCGCCACGCGGTCAGCGCCAGCACCCACACCCAGAGTGCCGCCACCGGTGAACTCCATGCCAGCCACGCGGGCAGCAGTGCGGGCCCGGGTATTTCGAGCAGCGCTATCGCGGGCAGATAGGAGGTGAAGGCGACCGGGACGAGAAATCCGAAGACGAGTTTCATCGGGGTCGGGAACACCGACGCCGGCTGCATCGAGGCGTAGGAGCCGCCGTAGGTGAAGGCGCTGGTGAGCTCCGCGCCGTCGATGAGATAGAACTGCACCCCGGCCGCGCAGACGAACAATCCGGCGAAGATGGCCACGCCCGAGACGAGTGTGATCGCGAACAGCGCCAGATGCGCCGCGCTCCAATCGATGTCGTTGCGGGCGATGCCGAATCCGAGCACCGTGGCGGCCACCGCGATGCGGGCTATGCGGCGCAGGGCGATATCGCTGGTCACCAGTTGCAGCAGCAGCGGCTGCGGGCGCAGATAGAAGGCGTCCAGGGTGCCCATGCGAATGTAGGTGGGCAGTGTGTCGGCGTGCCCCACGATCATGTCCGCCAGCGCGAAAGCGGTGTTGCTGAGCCCGAACAGCAGCAGCATGGCGTTCAGGTCCAGGCCGCCCAGCTGCGGCACATTGCTGAAGATGACCCACATCTCCGCGAATTCGAGCAGCCCGATCAGGAAGGCCGCCGCGACGTCGGTGGCGAAGGACATCGGGTAGGCCCGCTGTGCGCGGATGCGCGAGGCCAGCACCGCTCGGTAGGGCGCGAAGCGCGAGGGCCGGGTCTCAGCCACCCTGCACCTCCAGCTTCCGGCGGCCCCCGCGCAGCAGCACCTGTCCAAGCGCGATGAGTGTCACCAGCCAGAACAGCTGTACCGCAACGATGTACAGCGCGCCGGCGCCGACGGTGCGACCGGAGATGACGTCGATGGGCGACTGCAGCATGGATGGGAACGGGGTGGCGTAGGCGATGGTCTGCAACCAGCCTGGGAACACGTGGACGGGCGCGAAGAGCCCGGCCAGGAAGGTTCCGCAGATCATGTGCAGCGCCCGCAGGCCGCGCGTCTCCACCAGCCAGAATCCGCCGAGGCAGACCGCGAACATGGACAGGAACGAGATGGTGATGGCCAGCAGCAGGCTGACCGCGCCCAGCAGGTAGGGGCCGGGGGTGGCGGGCAGGGCGAGTCCGAAGGTGAGTGCGCCGATGGCGACGCTGGGCGCCGCGCGCGGGATGAGCGTGCACAGCGCCCGGCCGAGATACTCCGCGAGGTGGGCGAATTGGATGTCGATGGGGCGCAGGAAGTCGATGGCGATGTCACCGGTGCGGATGCGTTCGACGATATCGGGCAGGGTCCAGAAAGCGATGGCGCCCAGCAGGCCCTGCGACAGCCAGGTGTAGGCGCCGATGGTTCCGTGGTCGTAGCCGCCGAATCCGTTGTTGGCGGCGACCGCGGCCGAGAGCACGGCGGCGCGGACGAAACCGAACACGACATTGGTGACGAGCCCGGCGGCCATGGCCAGCCGATAGTGCGACTGCCTGCGGAATCCGGCTTTCACCAGCTTCCAGTAGACCCCCGCCTCCGCATGCACAAGAGGTTGACACTACAAGTGGGCGGGGGTGTGCGCCAGCCGAATACGGCCATCTGTCCGAAAAATGTGGAATAGGGGTGGTCACCGAAGGTTCGCGGCGTTATGCTCGCCGCGGCTCCCACGAGACCCAGGTCACTCATCCCAGCGGCTGGGAGCCCGCCGGTGGATTCGCCGAAAACCTTCGCACTCCGCGTCCCGCAGTGATAGAAACAATCTCGTTTCACTTTGCTGCGACGCTAGGACCCACCGATGACCATTGCCGAGACGACCGTTTTCGAGACGCTCGAATCCAATGTGCGCGGCTATTGTCGGTCCTGGCCGACGGTGTTCGACACCGCGCGCGGCAGCTGGATCACCGACGAGAGCGGCAGGGAGTACCTGGACTTCTTCGCGGGGGCGGGTGCGCTCAACTACGGGCACAACAACCCCGTTCTCAAGGCCGCGCTCATCGAGTACCTCATGCGCGACGGGGTCACCCACAGCCTGGACATGGCCACCTCGGCCAAACGCCGACTGCTGGAGACGATCCGCGACGTGGTGCTCGCCCCGCGCGGCCTGGACTACAAGGTGCAGTTCCCCGGGCCCACCGGTGCGAACGCCGTGGAGGCCTCGCTCAAGCTGGCTCGCAAGATCACCGGCCGCACCACGGTCCTGAACTTCACCAACGCTTTCCACGGCATGACCCTGGGTGCGCTGTCGGTCACCGGCAACGCGGCCAAGCGGGCGGCCGCGGGTGTCCCGCTGGTGCACTCGACCCCCATGCCCTACGACGGCTATCACGCTGCGGGCGATGATCTTTCGTGGATGCGCAAAGTCCTGGACGACACGTCCTCGGGCGTGGACAAGCCCGCCGCGGTGATCGTGGAGACCATTCAGGCCGAGGGCGGGGTCAACGTGGCCCGCGCCGAATGGTTGCGGCACCTGGCCGAACTGTGCTCCGCGCGTGGCATTCTGCTCATCGTCGACGACGTGCAGATGGGCTGCGGGCGCACCGGGCCCTTCTTCTCCTTCGAAGAAGCGGGCATCACCCCCGACATCGTCGCCCTGTCCAAGTCCATCGGCGGGTACGGTCTTCCGATGGCGCTGGTGCTCATGCGCTCCGACCTGGACGTCTGGGCGCCCGGCGAGCACAACGGCACGTTCCGCGGCAACAACGCGGCGTTCGTCACCGGCGAGGTCGCGCTGCGGCACTACTGGTCCGACAACGCCCTCGAGACCGCGACCCTGGCCAAGGGCGAACTGATCCGCCGGCACCTGAGCGATCTGGCCGCCGAGTTCCAGGGGATCTCCACCCGGGGCCGCGGGCTGGTGCACGGCCTGGTCTTCGAGAACGACGCCTCCGAGGCCGCCAAGGTCAGCCGGATCGCCTTCGAACTCGGGCTGCTGGTCGAAACCTCCGGTCCCTGTGAGGAAGTGGTGAAGCTGCTGCCGCCGCTGACCACCACCGAACAGGAGCTCTCGCACGGCCTCGGCCTGCTGAGCCAGGCGGTGGAGATCGTCCGCGGCGCGCACTAGCGCGCCGTCCGCCGAGCGCGTCAGCGCTCACCCCGATCGTGCCCGCGAGGGCACCACGAACGTCGGCGCCGCCCACACCGGTGCCGACCGGTGCCGGGCTCCCAGCTGCGGAGGGAGCCCGGCATCACCTATGTCAGCCGAAGTTGCGCAGGAACCAGGCCTGCAACTCGGCCTCGGTCTTGGGCCCGTTCTCCGGATCGTCCGCGGCCTGCGCGCAGATCACGTAGATCAGGCGGGCGGCGTTGTGTGCCGCCAGCAGACAGGATTTCGCCGGGGTGTAGCTCGCGTCGGTGTAGCAGAGGAAGCGGCCGACCTCCGCGCCCGCTTTACGCCACTCCGCATCCGGGGAGGCGCCGCCGCCGCACGCGCGGCCGGGGAACTGGGCCAGATCGGCCTGATAGATGGCCGCGGTGGTGCGTTCGTCGGGCAGGCCGAGGATCTGCACGAAGGGACTGCCGACCCGGCCCGAGCAGACCAGCACCGACGTCGCCGCGCCGACCGGAGGATCCGAGTGCACGCAATTGGCTCGGGTGTAGGACTTTTCGGCGCGGGTGAGCAGATCGCGGTCCGCGTCGGTGAAGAAGTCGGGGTCCAGGCCGTACTCCGGGGCGACGAACTGCCCATGATGGTTCTTGGCCACATAGTCGCGCAGCGCGGATTCGCTGGGGCGCGCCCAGCTGAAAACCGCCAGGGCCAAGGCTGATTCGTTGGTCACCGCCAGGCTGGGCTGGGGCGCGTCCGGGTAGACGGTGCGATCGGCGAAGCACGTCTGCCTGCCCGCCGCCTTGCCGTCGATCCCGAGCGAGACGCCGTCCCTGCCCGCCGGATCGTGCGGGCAGTTCGTGCCCCGGAAGGTGCCCAGGAAGATCTGGGTGTAGTAGTCCCGCAGCTGCTCGACGGTGCGGAAGCGCCAGAACTGCGCGGTGGGCGCGGAAGCGTCGGGGTTGGCGGCGCAGAACACCACGGCGGTCGTGGTGTTGTCGGTGTTCACGTGCTGACAGTTGACCCGCTTGTAGCCCGCTCCCGCCGCTATCGAGAGCAGTTCGACGTCGGGACCGTTCAGCGCGGTGTTGTCCGGCACCGGCGTCCCCGCGAGCCCGGGCCGGGTCACCGCCCACCCCGCGAATCCGAGCGACGCGGCGACGAGGATGAAAACGCCCAGCAGCGTGAGGATTCGGCGGGTGCGACCGGGGTGCGGGGGCTGGTCCGCCGGCGTGGATCCGGTGCTCCCGGCCGGTACCGGTGCTGCCGGTGTGGTTCCGGGATTCGCCGGCGCGGGCGAATCCGGACGCGTGGACGACTGTCCGGCGGTGAGATTCGCCGCCGAGCTGGGAAGCCCCGGTGCCACGACCCCCTGCGCGGCGGTGAATTTCGGAGTGGAGCCGGAGGCCCCGGGCCGCATGAAGGTCTGTGCGGCAGTGGGATTCGTGCCGTGGCCGGGGCGCCCCGGCTGCGCGGGGTCACCCGGCCGGCCGGACATCGGTTGATCCGGCTGCGGGGCAGGCGAATCGGGGCGAACCGACGTGGGATGCGGCCGTGCGGAGGTGGATCGCGCGGGCGTGGTGAGGGCCGCGCGGGCCTCGGCCGCCAGTTCGCCCGCGCTGCGGAAGCGGTCGGCGGGATTCTTGGCCAGGCCGCGGGCCACCACCGCGTCCAGCGCGGCGGGGATTCCCGGGCGCAGGGCGCTCGGTGCGGGGGCGGTGTCGAACAGGTGCGCCCGCATGAGCTGGACGTTGGTGTCGCCGGTGAAAGGTCTGGCGCCGGTGAGGCATTCGAACAGCACGCAGGCCACGCCGTAGATGTCCGCGGCGGGGGTGAAGTCGCGGGCGCTGAAGCGCTCGGGCGCCATGTAGCGGAACGAGCCGACCGCCGCGCCGTCGGTGGTGAGTCCCTCGTCGCCCGCCGACTGCGCGATGCCGAAGTCCACCAGATACGCGAAGCCGTCGCGCGTGAGCAGGATGTTGTCCGGCTTCACATCCCGGTGCAGCAGACCGTCCGCGTGCGCGGCGTCCAGGGCCGCGGCCAGCTGCTCGACGATGCCCACCGCGCGCTCGGGCGACCCGGGTCCGGCCCGGTCGAGCAGGTCGCGCAGATCCTCGCCGTCGACCAGGCGCATGTCGATGAACAGCCTGCCCTCGATCTCCCCGTAGTCGTGGATCGGGATCACGTGGGCTTCGCGCAGGCGCGCCGCGGCCCGGGATTCGCGCTGAAATCGCTGCCGGTACACCGGATCGTGGGCCAGCCGCTCGGGCAGCACCTTGATCGCCACGGTCCGGTCCTTGACCGTGTCGTACGCCTGATAGACCTCGCCCATACCGCCGCGGCCGATGAGCCGATCCAGCCGATACGGGCCGAATCGCGTGCCCACCGCGATGGTTCGGTGCTCACCGGTCATCTCGCGTCCTGCTTTCCGCTCGCCCGAAGTCGGTCAGGGAACGGTGCGCACGTCGCATCCGCCAACGGCCCCGTCGTCGAGTTATCGAGTGTGCGCTCGCGGGTGATAACGCCATGCCGGAGATGACCGCCGGGCCCGGTGCGCGGCGGCGGGCCGGGTCCGACCCGCGCCGCCACGCCGCCGACATCGCCCGTTCACGAACGTCGCGCACAGTGGGGCGATGAGCGGCGAACACGGATTCGGTCAGACCGCGCGCGGCGTAGCGACCGTCGATGAACTCCTGGCGTTGCTGGCGGACTGCGCGGACGCGTGGGACATGCCCGACCGCAGTGGGGACCCGGTCGACATCCTCGACCACGACCGGCAGTGCGCCGAACTGTTGCGCGTGAGCTTCCCCGCCGACGCCGAACTCCAGGTCGCCGGGCTGGTGCACGACATCGGGCACGTGCTGGTGCCCGGGGACGACGCCGGGCACGGGCGGCACGGCGCGGACGCGGTGCGCGGACTCCTCGGGGATCGGGTGGCCCGGCTGGTGGAACTGCACGTCACCGCCAAGCGCTACCTCGCGGCCGCCGACCCGGCCCACGCCGCGGCGCTCTCGCCCTCGAGTCAGCGCACCCTGGTCGCCCAGGGCGGCCCCATGACCGCCGCGGAACGCCGGGCCTTCGAGTCCGACCCGGATTTCGAGGCGGCCCTGGCCCTGCGCCGCGCCGACGACGCGGGCAAGGTAGTCGGCCTGACCGTCCGGCCGCTCGGCGAGTGGCGACAGCTGATCGAGCGGGTCGCCGCGGCCGCGGAGTAATTCGGCGTCGAGTACACGGGCGTGCCAACCTCACCGCCGCGAGGCCCTGGCGGTGAGAGGCATAGGATCGATCTATGCCACTGTCGCCGCGGGTCCCGGATCTGGCCGCGCTCGAGCTGCTGCTGTCGGTGATCGAGCAGGGGAGTCTCGGGCGGGCGGCCAAGGCCCACGGCATCAGTCAGCCGTCGGCGAGCTCCCGCATCCGGTACCTGGAACAGCTCGTGGGCGTCCCGGTGCTGGAGCGAACCACCCTCGGCTCCCGCCCGACCGCGGCGGGCGCGCTGATCGCGGAATGGGCGCGCGAAGTGGTGGACGCGGCCGCCCGCCTGGACGCGGGCATAGACACCCTGCGCGGGCAGCGTGATTCGCGACTGCGGGTGGCGGCCAGCGCGACCATCGCCGAATACCTGTTCCCCAAATGGCTCGTGGCCCTGCGTTCGCGCGCGCCCGACACCTCGATCGCCCTGGTGTCGGGCAATTCCGCCGACGTCGGCCGAGCGGTGCTCGAGGGCCGCGCGGAGATCGGTTTCGTGGAGAGTCCGCAGGTCCCGGGCGATCTGGAGAGTCACACGGTGGCGCGCGACCGCCTGGTGGTGGTGGTCGCGCCGGGCCACCCGCTGGCGCGGCGCCCCACGCTCGGCGCCGCGGAACTGGCCCGGACCCCGCTCATCTACCGCGAGCCCGGCTCGGGCACCCGAATATCGTTCGAACAGGCCATGACCCGGGCCATCGGGGCGTGGAGTCCGGCCGTCGTGCTCGAGCTGTCCTCCACCACCGCCATCAAGACCGCCGTCGCCGAGGGCGTCGCCCCCGCGGTGCTCAGTTCCCTGGCGGTGGCCGGGGAACTGGCGGACGGCACCCTGGTCTCGCCCGAGGTGACGGGTCTGGATCTCGAGCGCACCCTGCGCGCGGTCTGGCCGCGCGGCCAGCGTCCCACCGGCCCGGCGCGCGATCTGTACGCGATCGCCGGCCGCCCGGCGTGAATCGCCTGCGGCTCAGCGTACTTCCAGCGCACCATTCCCATCAGTCTCATCCGTCACCCGTTCGCCGTCCTACCGTTTCCTCGCAGGGTTCGCAGCGTGAAGGCTCAAGTGCGCCAACAGGTCCCGCTGCCGCGACCTAGGGGTTATGGTCACGACATGGTGCGAACCGCCGTCGCCGCAGACTCGGACGAGCCAGACCGTCCCTCACCTGCACCGCGACCCCGTCTGGAGGTGGTGGCCGGTGTGCCCGAGCCGGAAACCCCTCAGCTACCCCCGCTCGGCCCGAATGTGCTGGCAGCGGCCGATATCGAACGGCTACCGGCCGGCGCCCGGCACCGCATAGCCGCCTTCGTCCATCTGCAGCTCGCGGAACTGGAAGAAATGCCTGATCCGCTGCCCCCGCGGCAGCCGGAGACCGGTAGCCCGTAGCCTCCTCGATACGGGGTACTTGCGAAGTTTGTGCAGACCGCCCGCGTATCGACGACGTTTCCTGGGATATTGCCGGATAGCTTGCCCGCGGACGAGCTGGCAGGGTGCTTGACATCACGTCGGGTCACCATCTGCATCGCGGAGCAACGCATATGAGTCTTTCGGCCGGCGGCGGCTTCGCCCGCGTCTCGGCACTGGTCTGTACCCTGCTGGCCTGCGGTGCGCACGCGGCGGCAAGCGTTCGGGCCGAGCCGGATTCGACCACCTGGTATGTCAGTGCGGCGGCTCCTATCGGCGGCGACGGGACCCGCGACGCGCCTTTCGGATCACTCGCGGCGGTGGAAACCGCTTCGCGAGCGGGGGACACCATCATGGTGCGCGCGGTCGCGCCCGATATCGCGCCGCTGGACGGCGGCATCGCACTCAAACCCGGCCAGCGGCTGCGCGGCGAGGGCCCGGCCGTCATCGGCGCCCCGGCGGGTACGGCCCTGCCCCGCATCACCAACACCACCGCCGCCAACGACGGCGACGCGGTCCGGCTGGCCGAGCGCACCGAGGTCGGCAATCTGGTGATCGCGGGAGCGCAGCGCGGCGGCGTCTACGGCCACGACGCCGTCGACACCGTGATCACCGGAAACGATGTCTCCCAGACCAATCGAAGCTGCGTGGACGGCTTCCTGATCGGCCCCTTCACCCTGCCGCCCGGCCTGCCGTTCGGCGTGGCCCTGCCGCCCGCGCCGGACTTCATCACCCTCGACAACGGCTGGGCCGCCATCATGACCGACTTCACCGCCGGCGCGGGATTCACCCGCATCGCGGGAAACAGCGTGCACGACACCGCCTGCGGCGACGGCATCGACGTGCGCGCGCACGGCACGAGCCGGGTGCACGCCGAGGTCACCGGAAACGACCTGCGCACCATCAACCTCGGGCCGGCGAACCTGTCGGTGCTGGCGCTCGGGGTGCAGGCCGGGGATTCCGCGCAGCTCACCGCGACGCTGAACGGCAACGCGCAGAGCGAGATCGCCTCGCCGGCGTCTTCCCTGCTCAACAAGATCGCGGACAGCGAAGGGGTCTTCATCAACGCCGAGGGCCGGGCGCGCATGGATGTCACCATCGACGACAATCGCTTCCGCGACGGCTACGGGAACTTCTCCGCCAACGGCCTCGAATACGTGAGCACCAACGGCTCACCCGTGAGCCGGGTGCGGGTCACCGACAGCAGTTTCGAGAACGTCACCGGCGACATCATCGAGAATTACAACCTCAGCACCGAGGGGGCGCAACAGTCGCTCACCCTGGAGAACGTGCGCGCGCACCATTCGGAGTTCCCGGCCGCCGTCCTCAATTCGCTGATCCCGGCCAACCTCGGAACCTGCCTGGTGACAACGAATTTCGGCCGGGATGCCCGCACCGAGCTGCACGTGACCGATTCCAGCTTCGGTGGCTGCAGCGCCGACGGCATCGGGCTCATCGCCTACACGCCGGCCGGAGGCGTTCCGGCCACGTCCGCGCTGACCTTCGATATCGGCGGCACCGTGATCGAGGGCGCCGCCGCGCACGGCATCAACATCATCAACGTCGGTGACACAGCGGTGCTGCGCGGCACCGTGGCGCGCACCAGCGTGAGCGGTGCGAACGGGAGTCTCATCCGTGTCGATAGCAACGGCGTCATCGCGGGCGCCGCACTGGAATTCGGTGCGGGAGAGTTGGACGGCAGCGCCCGGTCCTGCCTGGCCGAACCGCATCCCCGGGTGCGGGTGTCGGGGATCGCGGTGACCTGCGGCTCGTGAACTCAGCCGGTCTGGATCCCGGAGGCGATCTTGACCACGACCTGGTCCGTGGTCACCTCCTGGACGGTGACGTTCATGCCGTCGGCGGGCTGGGTCTCTCCGACCGGAACGCGGACTTCCTGCCCGGCGACCTTCAGCGTCACCGTATTGCCGTTCACGGCAACGAGTTCGGCGTCCACCCCCAGCACGCTGGCCTTGGCGTTCACGCCCCGGGTGAAGGTGATGGTGCAGCCGCTGATGGTGCAGTCCGACTTGCTGCCCGGCCCCTCGGCCGAGCAGGCGGACAGACCCAGCGGGACCAGCAGGGCGAACACGGGCACGGCCACCAACCGTCGAAAGCGCACAGCGTCAGTGTAGTGCGCGTTCGACGGTCATTCGTGCCGCTGGGCAGCGTTATTCAGCCGCGGTGCGTCACGCGCAATAGAAGCAGACCCCGTTGGCGGGCAGCTGGGTGAAGCAGTCCGAGCACACCGGTGCGCGCACGGGCTCGGGGTCGGGTTCCGGCACGGGGGCGGCGGCGGCCTTGCCCATTGTCATCCGGCGCTTGGCCGCGACCTTGGGGGTGAGCGGCGGTACCCCGCCGTCGGCCGGGATCTGCGCGCCGTAGAACTGGTAGCACTGCCACCGGGCGTAGGCGGCGTGCAATTCCAGGTCGTCCGGGATCGGCAGGCCCGCGAGTTCGAGCACGTACTTGTAGGCGTCGCCGACCGTATGGTTCTGCCGGACGCACAGCGCCGAGAGCGGCGGTTCGCCCGCGCTGTGGCAGCGCCGGGCCACTTTGCGCAGAATGGCGTCCATCCAGGTGCGGGTCGGGGCCTTGGTGTGCACGCCGGAGGTTTCCTGCACCCGCTCGGCCAGCTCGTTGACTGTGACGAAATGTCCGTACCCCGTTGCGGTTTCGGCCAATTCGGTGTGCGCGGCCAGCGCCCACGCAATTGTCGCCTCACGGAACGGCACCGCGGTGCCGTCGCCCGCCCGCCATGCTCCCGCCGTCATGGATACGGTCTCCTTCATCACCCGTCCAAGTTATCGCGCCGGGTACCGCGGACGCCAATGGACTCCCGAATTCTCGCGAGATTTGTCGCAAACCGACTGGTTCTCAGTGTGGATTCCCCTGTGCGGCAAGACGTTTTATCTCGCCGCGCCGGGTCGCGGCGATAGAATGAGCCACATTCCTCACTCGCGGCCACCGCGGTCGCGGTCGTTCCCGCGGCCGCGTTCGCCCCGGTCGTGGTGGGTTCGCGCCGATTCGCTCCAGCCCCCGGGCGGCTCGGACGCCGCTGCTAGCTGCCCGAGGGGGCCGATATGTACGCCAGCGAGAACATCGGCGGCAGTTGTGATTCGGGCAATCATGCGCCGGGGCGGGCATCGTGTTCCGGGCCACAACGCGGTGAGCGATTCGACCGGTTCGACGCCGTTGGCGACGGCGACGGCGATGCGTTCCGGCAATGGGCGGTGGTGGCGGTGGTCCTGCACGCCGGGGCGGTCGCGCTGCTGCCCATCGGCGTGGTCATGGCGGCCGATCTCGCACTGGCCGCCGACCAGGTGTGCGCCCGGCTGCCGGCGCCCACCGCGGTGGTGGGCACGCCCTACCTGGTCGCCTCGCCGTGCACGCCGGAGGTGCGGGCGGGGGATGTGGCCGGCGCCCGATCGCTCAGCTGGGTGAACCGCCCGCACTGGTGCGGGAGCTGGACCTCGACCGAATGGGTGCGGGCCTCGGGCGGGTTGCGCGTGCTGGATCCGGAGAGCTGGCGCGCGTCCGGGCAGCACTGAGAGGCCGGTGGCGGCCTCCCGCTGCTGCCCCGCTCGCTACTGATCCGCCTGCGGCAGATGTGCTTTGGCGTCGTCGTAGTCGCCGGACCGCGTCGGGCCGGGGCCGTAGATCAGGTGCAGCACACCGGTTTCGAAGGGCTGCGCGGAGATCAGTCGCAACGGAATCGACTCGCCCTCGGTGAACAGGCGCAGACCCGTGTTCACGACCAGGGGGTGTACCAGCAGGTGCAGTTCGTCGATGAGCCCGGCGGCCAGCAACTGGCGCACGATCGACGGCGAACCGCTCATGGCGATGTCGGTGGCCCCGGGCTGCGCCTTGAGCTCGCGTACGCCCTCGATCAGATCGCCCTTCAGCTGTTCGGAATTTCGCCAGGTGAAGTCCAGATCCTGATGCGAGACAACGATCTTGCGGGCATCGCCCAGGGCCGCGGCCATACCCGCGTCCGCCCCGCCCGCGGCCTCGCGATCCGGCCACGCGCCCGCGAAGCTGTCGTAGGTCACCCGGCCGATGAGCAGGGTGTCCGCGGTGGCCAGTTGGGCGCCGACGGCCGCGCCCATCTCGTCGTTGAAATACGGGAAATGCCAATCCTGGGGTTCGCCGATGACGCCGTCGAGGGAGATGAAGAGGCCGGCGGTGATCTTGCGCATCGAAATGCTCCTTGAAAGTCGAGGGGTGGGATGTGGGAAATCAGGCGGATACGAGGAATTCGCCCGCGGGCGGGGTCAGCATCGCGATGTTCGGATTGTGGCTCAGCTTCGGCAATTCCACGTGGCGCGCGTCGGGCAGCACCTCGGTAATGGCGCCGGCGGCGACGCGCAGCAGTTTGTCGCTCTTGCCGCCGGAAATGACCAGCGTCGGGACGGTCACGCCGGCCCAATCCGCCGCGCGCAGCGCCTCGCCGCGCATGTACGGCTCCATGACCGCCCAGCAGTGCGCGGTCGAATTCGCGGTGGCGAGCAGGTTCTTCCACATCGGGGTGAAGCGCATGACGGCGGTGAAGAATCGGGGAATCCCCATGGCGTTCGTCATGTAGAAATTCACCGTCTCGGCCCGCTTGTTCTCCTTGATGAGCGAGTGCAGCGTGGCCGCCAGTTCCGCACGGGGCACGAAGTTCTCGTGATTCACCACGAACGGCGGTTCGAATGCCACCACCTTGGTGATGCCGGGAATCCGGCCCGACGCCGCCGCCCGCAGCGCGAGTCCCGCGCCCGAGGACCAGCCGAACAGCGCGGCTCGGCCGCCGACGGCGCTCACCAGGGCGGCGAGGTCGGCGATCTCGTTGTCGGCGTCGTACACGCCCGGGGTGTCGGTGCTGTCGCCGCGCCCGCGGCGGTCGTAATTGACCACGGTCAGGCCGTAGTCGTCGGCCAGTCGCCGGGCCAGTTCCACCATTTTCGGGAACTCCCGGTAGCTGAAGGCCCCGCCGATCAGAATCACCGTTCCGGCCGTGCCGCCCTCGACGCGATCGAAAGCGATGGTGTTGCCCGCCGGAGTAACGATGGTCTCCATTGTCGGATGCCTTTCTTCGAATACCTGCGGCCAAAGTTGTTGTGCCGTCGGATGTTGAGACGGCGGCCGATTCCGGGATTCATCGGAAGGATTCGAAGTCGCGGCCGTGACCTGGGTCACATCGTTGGGTCGGATCGTTGGGTCAGTCGTTCGCGAGGTGATGGCGCAGCAGCACGGCGAGCTGGTTGCGGGCGTCGTCGAAGGGGTGGCTCGATTTCAGCGCTCGGGACTGCACGATCGCGCCCTCGATGACCGAGAGCAGCAGGCCCGAGAGCGAGCAGGCGGTGGCGCGGTCGATGCCGGCGTTCACCAGCCCGTCGGCCAGGCGGGCGGTCCATTCGGCGAAGGCCTGGCCCGCGGCGGACTGCACGGTCGGATCGAGTTCGTCCAGGGCCGCGGCCATCATGAAGGATCCGGCGCGATAGTCGCTGGACTCGAGCTCGAGCCGCCAGAAGGCGAGCAGGTCGTCGAGCCAGCGTTCGGGGGAGGTGGCGGTGGCCAGCGCGTCGGCCATCCGGCTGACGTGCGAGTACACGACCCGGGACACGATGCGCGCGGCCGCCTCGACGAGTTCCCCTTTGCCGGCCGGGAAGTGCTGGTAGAGCGAGTTTCGTGAGGCGTTGCTGCGCTTGAGCAGTTCACTGAGGCCCGCCGCGTGCACGCCGTGCTCCTGCACCGTCGCGATCGTGCTCGCGATCAGCCGAGCCCGCGGTCCCGCAGTCATGAATGGTCCTCCAACTTTTACCGTCAACCCTTGCTTGAACCGATCGGTTCATGTTAGACGTATCTCTGTGAACCGATCGGTTCATTCGGAGAGGAACCTCATGCCCGCCCACATCGCCACCGCAGCCCCGGTGACCCATGCCGCCACCCTCGGCCTGGGCGTCTATCGACCCCGCCGGGTAGTCCCCAATTCCGAGATCGTCGACCGCATCGACTCCTCGGACGAATGGATCCGAACCCGTTCCGGCATCGAGGCCCGGCACTGGGCCGATCCGGACGAGACCATCGTCTCCATGAGCACCGCCGCCGCGCGTGCTGCCCTCACCGCAGCGGGCATCACCGCCGAGCAGATCGACGCGGTCGTGCTCGCGACCTCCTCGCAGATGGTGCTCGGGCCCTCGGCGGGCGCGGTCGTCGCGACCGAACTCGGCATGCAGGACACCGCGGCCTACGACGTCTCCGCCGGCTGCGCGGGCTTCTGCTACGCCCTCGGCAACGCCGCGGCCCTGGTGCGCGCGGGGCAGGCGCGGTACGTGCTGGTCATCGGCGTGGAGCGGCTCTCGGACCTGCTCGACACCAGCGACCGGACCTGCGCGTTCATCTTCGCGGACGGCGCGGGCGCGGTCGTGGTGGGACCGTCCGAGACCGAGGGCATCGGACCGGTGGCCTGGGGTTCGGACGGCAGCCAGACCGCCGCCATCAAGCAGGACAAGGACTTCGCGCAGTACTTCGCCGAGGTGGCCGCCGCCGAGGCGAGCGGCGGGACCACGGTGCGGCCCTACATCCGGATGAACGGGACTGCGGTGTTCCGCTGGGCCGTCACCTTCCTGGAGAAGGCGTGCCGGGACGCGCTGGACAAGGCGGGCGTCTCCGTCGAGGATCTCGACGCCTTCGTGCCACACCAGGCCAACAGCCGCATCACCGACGCGCTGCTCCGCGCGCTGCACATGCCGGAGAGCATCGCGGTGGCCCGCGACATCGTGGAAACCGGAAACACCAGCGCCGCTTCGATTCCCATGGCGATGGAACAGTTGCTGCGCTCGGGTGCGGCCAAGCCCGGCGACACCGCGCTGCTGCTCGGCTTCGGCGCCGGGCTCGCCTACGCGGGTCAGGTCATCACCCTGCCCGCCATCTCCTGACCCGCGGCCGTACGCGGAACGGGCCCCGGTGCGAGGTGATCGCGCCGGGGCCCGGGGTGAATGTTTCGGTGTCGGAAGGTGTTTCGAGTTCAGTCCGGGCGGGCGTGCCTACCCCCGCCCAGCGGCGTCGCGACGATCGGCGCGAACAGCGGCTGCGCCCGTCCGGCTATGTCCGCCTCCGTGATTCGGGGCAACTCCGTGGTGGGACGATCGGCGCCGTGCCGCAGACTGTTGATGAAGGCATCAAGAGTTCCGTAGCGATTCAGAATCTCCGCCAGCAAGCGCTGGGCGTCGGGTCCCTGCATGGGTCGCAACGCTAGCCGTGAAAGTGCCGGTGATCGACGGTTGTGGTCGGTCTTGGCACGAAAAGTCAGTGGTCCAGCGGTATGTATTCGTGCCGGTCGCTTGGGCGTTTCGCGGCTCGAGTCACCGATGAGGTCCATGATGCGGACGTGGTGTCCGCGAACCGGCCCGAATTCGGGCGAATCCCCGGCTGTCCCCCGGGCGGCGCGGCGCTCAGTTCTTCTTGGGGACAAGAATTCCGGTCAGATCGGCGTTGCTGATCGGGGTGTCCGGGTTGGCCTGCGCTTCGCACATGAGGCCGATGGCGGTGATCGAGGCGTCGACGCTGTCCGGGCTCGGGTCCGAGGTGGAGCCGTCCTTCTCGAGGTACTTGCGCACCGTGATGCGCTGCTTGTCGCGCGACTGCTCGGTGAATTCGCTACAGGGGGTGTCCCCGCCCTTGTTCACGATCTCCTCCGCCTCGGTGCAGGCACCGAGCAGCAGTACCGCCAGCAGTCCGGACAACACCATGGGCGCCCGGCGGCGTCGCATTCGATGACTGTTCATGGCTCCGCATTTCCCCCGCGGCTCTCGATCAAACGCGGGGCATTCGCCCGAATAGCCCGGATTGGTTTGGGGCGGTACGGGTATTTCGGGTCCGATGAAGGAGGTCGGACCATGCTCGACACCGGCCCGATCGTCGCGGCCCGAGACTCGACCCGTGCGCGGCGCTGACGACAGCCCGGCCCGCGAGGACCGCGACGAGACCGAAATCGAACGGCTGGACCGCAATTGGAACAGCCTGATGCAGGAATTGCGGGTGGTGCAGACGGGGGTGCAACTGCTGACCGGGTTTCTGGTCACCCTGCCGTTCCAGAGTAGATTCGCGGATCTCTCCGAACCGTGGCGCGTGCTGTATCTGGTGGTCATGGCGGCCTCGCTGGCCGCGACGGTCTGTGTCACCGCGCCCGTCGCCGCACACCGAATCCTGTTCCGGCGGCATCGATTGCGCCGACGTGGTGCAGACCGCGCACCGCTACGCCATCGCGGGATTGTGCCTGCTCGGCATCACCCTCACCGGCGTCGCCGCGCTGATCTTCGACGCGGTCGCGGGTGCGGTCGCGGGTGTGGCGGCCGGGGTGTGTTTCGCGCTCATCTTCGCCGTCATCTGGATGGTGCGCCCGCTGTGGCAACGGCGTGCGCATCCGGCGGGACCGGCACGCGACGACGCCGGGGTCGCCGGATCCATCCGGGCCGGCCAGGCATGGTGCGGCCCGGTGCATTCGGTGAACAGTGCCGACGACCCGCGACGTTCCGCGCCGGGAACCCGAGACGGTCCGCCCTGATTCGGAGGGGCGCCGGGATCCGGCGGTCTCCGAGATCCGAAGGCGAAGTACCGCGAGGAATGGCGAGGGTGCGACATCGGTCCTGCGCGCGCACGACAACGGGCCCTGTCGCTCCGGGGGAGCGGCAGGGCCCGTCATGGGCGACCGGGGCGGGGCGTTCGCGCCCGTTCCGGGTCCTACTTGGCGCCGGCCGAACCCGTCAGCGCCTTGATGATGTCGGTGATCCCGCCCGGCAGCGCGGTGTTGCTCTCCGCGCGCCCCGGAACACCCACGGACAGCGTCGAAGTCGCGGTGCCCTGGGTAATGGTGATCTCGTACTTACCGTTGGCCGGCGGCGTCCACGGCACGTTCACCGAGCCGGCGCTGGGGGTGACGGCGCTGGCGACGACGGCCCCGTTGGCCGTGATGGTCACCGGGCTGGTCGCGTCCGCGCCCGACACCGTCACGACGATCCGGCAGGCGGTCGCCCCGACGACGCAGTCCTTGCCGGTCTCGGCCCCCTCGACCTTGGCGCCGGTCACCTGCGCCGACGCGGGCGCGGCCAGCAGCACGGGCGCCAATGCGGCGGTCAGCCCCACCGCGGCCAGGGTTCCGATCGAAAGTTTCGTCATATCTCCACTACTTCTTCCCGGTGACCAGGCGATCACTCGATCCGAAGAGTAGTGAAATGCCCTTGTTTCAACAAGGGTGAATTCCGAATATGCGAACTACTTCGCACCCTAACCGAATTGGCCTTTCCGTCACCCCGATTCGCCTATCCTGCGCGGTGCGCCCCTGCGATCCGCCCGTGGCGGTCCACGCGAGCCTTGCCCCAGGGGGTCTCCGCGCGCAGATCGCGCAGCGAGTAGTTCGTTACTTCTTCGCGGGCCGGCCGGAAATGATCTCGGGGTTCGGAATGGCGGGCGGAATTCGGTGAAGGGGTCGTTGCCGTATCGATGATTTGTCGGTATCGGGCTCGGGCGTGGCGCGCGGGGCCGGTGCGGTCCCGGGGCGGGGTGCGGACGCGGTGTGGGCAAGGTCGCATCGGGGGCGGAGGATTCGCGCGCGGATGGTGGCGTGCGGCGTGGCGGCTCGCCGGGGCGCGGGGGAAGGGCTGGCGCGCTTGCGGTTTGGTGGACGCGCGAGACGGGTACCTCTGAGCCTGGCTTGTGGGCACAGGTCAGAGGTCTCGGCGCCCCCGGCAGGAATCGAACCTGCGACCTAGGGATTAGAAGGCCCTTGCTCTATCCAACTGAGCTACGGAGGCAGCGCGGTGCATCGTGGGCGATGCGGCCACCAAACACCATTACCCATATCGGGCGCGGTGTCCAGCGCGTTGAGTATAGCGAGCGTCCAGATTAGGTAAGGGCGCTTAGCTAGCAACCGATCGGCGCGTCGGGCCGGTAGTGCAGACCGCAGGACCGTAAACCCCCGGGAAGTCCGGACCCCCGCTCCGAACTACCCTGAGCGTATGTCGTCACCGCAGGACTCGCCCGCAGCAGCTGAGGTTCAGGCGCATCGGTCGGGATCGGGGGTGACGTTCACGGTCATCACCGCGCTGGCCGGTGCGATGGCCGCGGTGGCGGCGGCGCTGGTGGTGGGGCTTTCGGCCTCGCAGGCCCTGAGTTTGCTGGGGATTCCCGACCCGGGACCGCTCACCACGTACGGTCTGCCCGCGGTCCGCGCGGTCGCCGATCTCGCCGCGGCGATAGCGGTCGGATCGCTGCTGTTCGCGGCGTTCTTCGTGCCGCCGCAGGCCAACGGGGTGCTCGACGTCGGCGGCTACCGGGCCTTGCGCCGCGCCGGGAACGCCGCGCTGGTGTGGGCCGGGTCCGCCGCGTTGCTGGTTCCGCTGACCCTGTCGGACACCACCGGGCAACCCTTCCTGGACTCCCTGCGCCCGGAATCGGTGTGGCGCGCGGCGAATCAGGTCGACGTGGCCGGATCGTGGCGCTACACCGTGTTCTTCGTGCTCGCCCTGGCCGTCGGCTGCCGCATCGCCCTGCGCTGGGGCTGGACCCCGGTGCTGCTCGTGCTCTCCATCGTCTCGCTGCTGCCGGTCGCGCTCACCGGGCACTCGTCCTCGGGCGGCGCGCACGACATCGCCACCAACAGCCTCATCCTGCACCTGCTGGCCGCCTGCTTCTGGGTCGGCGGGCTGTTCGCGGTCCTGGCCTACGCGCTGCGCGACGGCAAGTACACGGGCCTGGCCGCCCGGCGTTTCTCCAAGGTCGCCACGATCGCGTTCGTGGTCATCGCCATCAGCGGCGTGATCAACGCCTGGGTGCGGGTGCCGTTCGGCGAACTGTTCACCTCGACCTACGGCCGGCTGGTGCTGGCCAAGACCGCCGCCCTGCTGCTGCTCGGCCTGATCGGGCTCATGCAGCGCCGGCGCGCGCTGCCCGCCCTGGAACGCGACCCCGCCGATCGCGGCGCGCTGATCCGCTTCGCCGGCGTCGAGGCGCTGATCTTCGCGGCCACCTTCGGCATCGCGGTCGGCCTCGGCCGCACCCCGCCGCCGGATCTGCGCGTGGTGCCCACCCCGTCCGAGGTCGAGATCGGCTACAACCTGGCCGGTCCGCCCACCGCCGCGCGCCTGCTGTTCGACTGGCGCTTCGACCTGATCTTCGGCACCCTCGCGCTGGTGCTGGCCGTGCTCTACCTGCGCGGCGTCCTGCGCCTGCGCGCCCGGGGCGACGCCTGGCCGATCGGGCGGACCATCGCCTGGCTGTCCGGTTGCGCGGTGCTGTTGATCGGCACCAGCTCCGGCATCGGCCGCTACGCCCCGGCCATGTTCAGCGTGCACATGGGCCAGCACATGATGCTGTCGATGCTCGCGCCGATCCTGTTCGCCCTGGGCGGCCCGGTGCTGCTGGCCCTGCGCGCGCTGCCGCCCGCGGGCCGCGACGCCCCGCCCGGGCCCCGCGAGTGGATCATGGCCGGGGTGCACAATCCGGTGTCCCGCTTCATGACCCAGCCGGTGGTGGCCTCGGTCTTCTTCGTGGCCGGTTTCTACGTGCTCTATCTGGGCGGGGTGTTCGATCAGTTCGTCGGCTCGCACGGCGCGCATCTGCTGATGAACTTCCACTTCCTGCTCAGCGGGTACCTCTTCTACTGGGTGGTCATCGGCATCGACCCCAAACCGCGTCAGGTCGAGCCGCTGGCCAAGCTCGGCATGGTCTTCGGCTCGCTGCCCTTCCACGCCTTCTTCGGCATCGCGCTGATGAGCATGACCGCGGTGCTGGGCGGCTGGTTCTATCGCGGGCTGGGCCTGGACTGGAACAGCAACCTGCTCGACGATCAGCACACCGGCGGTAGCCTCGCGTGGGCCAGCGGTGAGATCCCGCTGGTGGTGGTGATGCTGGCGCTGCTCATCCAGTGGTCGCGCAGTGACAAGCGGCTGGCCACCCGGCTGGATCGCGCCGCCGAGCGTGACGACGACGCGGATCTGGCCGCGTACAACGCCATGTACGCCGAGCTGGCCCGTCGTGATCGAGAGGTTCGCAAGTGAGTGACTGCTGTCCCGCACCGCCCGACAGCCGGGCACGGAAGATCAAGCGGCTCTATCGATCCGATGTGCGCCGCGCGCGCAGGCTGCTGCTCGGGCACACCCGCAAGACGCCGGTGTTCCACACCGAGGTCCTGGGCCCGCGCGGTCCGATCCCGGTCACGCTGAAGCTCGAGCACCTGCAGCACGGCGGCACCTTCAAGGTGCGCGGCTGCCTCAACGCCCTGCTGCAATCGGACTCGCGCACCGGCAAGGTGGTGATCGCCTCCGGCGGCAACGCCGGGATCGCCGCGGCACTGGCCAGCGCGCTGCGCGGACTGTCCTGCACGGTGGTGGTGCCCGAATCCGCGCCGCACACCAAGGTCGCGGCCATGTGGTCGCACGGGGCCGAAGTGCTGTGGCACGGAACCACTTACGCCGAGGCGCACCGCTACGCCTGCAAACTCGCCGGTGAGCGCGGTGCGATGCAGCTGCACGCCTACGACCTGCCCGAGATAGTGGCGGGCGCGGGCGTGGTCGGACTGGAGATCGAGGAGCAGGTGCGCGGCAGACCGCCGGTGCTGGTCGCGGTCGGCGGCGGCGGACTGGTGGCCGGGATCGCGGTGGCGCTGGGCCTGCGCGGCCGCGTGATCGGCGTGGAGCCGCAGGGCGCGCCGACCCTGCACGCCGCGCTGGCCGCGGGCCGTCCGGTGGACGTCGACGTGTCGAGCGTGGCCTCGGACGCGCTGGGCGCGAACCGGATCGGCGCGATCGCCATGGAGGTCGCCCAGCGCTACCAGGTGCGCTCGCTGCTGGTCAGCGACGACGCCATCGTCATGGCCCGGGAGTACCTGTGGCGCGAATTCCGCATCGTGGTCGAGCCCGCCGGCGCGACGGCGCTGGCCGCCGTCCAGAGCGGGGTGTACGTCCCGGCGCCGGGGGAGCGCCCGGTCATCGTCCTGTGCGGCGCGAACACCGACCTCGCCACACTCTGATTCGTTCGTTGTCCACAAGCTCGCGGGTTGTCCACAATCTGACATAGCCGCTGGTGCGGCGGCGTGCCGGGGGTCACGCTGGAGGGGACAGCGAGACCGGCGAAACAGCGAGGGGGACAGCGATGTACGAGGCCAACACCACCGTGATCGGGCGGGTGGTCACGCATCCGGTGCGCAGGCAACTGCCCAGCGGCGAGCAGATGCTCAGTTTCCGGCTGGCCAGCACCACCCGCCGCTACGACGCCTCGCACAGCGCGTGGGTCGACGGCGGCACCCTCTACCTCACCGTCACCTGCTGGCGGCAGCGCTTCGCCGAGGGCGTCGAGGCGTCCCTGCAACGCGGCGATCCGATCATCGCCTACGGTCAACTGCGCTCGAACGAGTACACGACGCGGGACGGCGTGGAGCGCACCGACCTCGAGATGCGCGCCACCGCTCTCGGGCCCGACCTGGGCCGTTGCGTCGCTCCCGTCCAGCGCAAACACTTCGGCCACGCCGACCTTCCCGACCCGGCGTCACAGCCGCCCACCGATGCCGACCGCGCCGGAGAACCGGCAACTCAACACAGTTAGGCTTGCCCATATGGCTGAGTTCATTTACCAGATGACCAAGGTTCGAAAGGCGCATGGCGACAAGGTCGTGCTCGACAATGTGACCTTGAACTTCCTTCCCGGTGCCAAGATCGGTGTCGTCGGCCCGAACGGCGCGGGTAAGTCGAGCGTCCTGAAGATCATGGCCGGACTGGACCAGCCGAACAACGGCGATGCCTGGCTCGCGCCGGGCGCGACCGTCGGCATCCTCATGCAGGAGCCGGAGCTCAACGAGGAAAAGACCGTTCGCGGCAATGTCGAGGAGGGCCTCGGCGAGATCAAGGTGAAGCTGGATCGCTTCAACGAGATCGCCGAGCTCATGGCCACCGACTACTCCGATGAACTCATGGAGGAGATGGGCAAGCTCCAGGAGGAGCTCGACCACGCCGACGCATGGGATGTCGATTCCCAGCTCGAGCAGGCCATGGACGCACTGCGCTGCCCGCCGCCGGACGAGCCGGTCACCAACCTCTCCGGTGGTGAGCGCCGCCGCGTCGCGCTGTGCAAGCTGCTGCTGAGCCAGCCCGATCTGCTGCTGCTCGACGAGCCCACCAACCACCTCGACGCCGAATCGGTGCTGTGGCTGGAGCAGTTCCTGGCCAAGTACCCCGGCGCCGTCCTCGCGGTCACCCACGACCGGTACTTCCTGGACAACGTCGCCGAGTGGATCCTCGAGCTCGACCGCGGCCGCACCTTCCCCTACGAGGGCAACTACTCCACCTACCTGGAGAAGAAGGCCGAGCGCCTCGAGGTGCAGGGCAAGAAGGACCAGAAGCTGCAGAAGCGCCTCAAGGACGAGCTGGCCTGGGTCCGCTCCGGCGCCAAGGCACGGCAGGCCAAGAACAAGGCGCGCCTGGGTCGCTACGAGGAAATGGCCGCCGAGGCCGACAAGATGCGCAAGTTGGACTTCGAGGAGATTCAGATCCCCGCGGGTCCGCGCCTGGGCAGCATCGTGGTCGAGGTGAACAACCTGGACAAGGGCTTCGGCGATCGCCAGCTCATCAAGGATCTGTCGTTCACCCTGCCGCGCAACGGCATTGTCGGTGTCATCGGCCCGAACGGTGTGGGTAAGTCCACGCTGTTCAAGACCATCGTCGGGCTGGAGCAGGTCGACAGCGGCACGGTGAAGGTCGGCGACACGGTCAAGCTCAGCTACGTCGATCAGAACCGCGCCGGCATCGACCCGAACAAGAATGTGTGGCAGGTCGTCTCCGACGGTCTGGACTTCATCCAGGTCGGCAATCAGGAAATGCCTTCGCGCGCCTACGTTTCGGCGTTCGGCTTCAAGGGCCCGGATCAGCAGAAGCCGGCCGGGGTGCTCTCCGGTGGTGAGCGCAACCGCCTGAACCTCGCGCTGACCCTCAAGCAGGGCGGCAACCTGATCCTGCTCGACGAGCCCACCAACGACCTCGACGTCGAAACCCTGGGCTCGCTGGAGAACGCGCTGGAGAACTTCCCCGGCTGCGCCGTGGTCATCTCCCACGACCGGTGGTTCCTGGACCGCACCTGCACCCACATCCTGGCGTGGGAGGGTACCGACGACAATCCGGCGGCCTGGTTCTGGTTCGAGGGCAACTTCGAAGCCTACGAGGCCAACAAGATCGAGCGACTGGGCCAGGAGGCGGCGCGCCCGCATCGTGTCACCCATCGCAAGCTGACTCGCGGATAAGAATTCCGCGAAACGCTGCCCGCTGTTTGCCGGGGGCCACTCGTTGGCCCCCGGGTGAACGGCAATCGAAGAGCGAACTCGGCGTTCACGCGTTCGCCTTATTGCGTGAATTCTCTTTTGGTGCAAGGTTTGTCGTGTGCGACCTGGTAATTTCGGTCAGTCATAGCTAGCGCCGTACCGTCCGGTTTGTCCGAAGTGTGCGACGCGTAGTGACATTGGGAGAAATTGAGCCCGGCACTCCCGGTGCCCAGCTACTCTCGGACCGGCGTCACTTGATTGCGGAAACCGAATCCCCGGGAGTTGGCGAAATGACGGTCTCGTCCGAATTGTCTAGCGCGGCATGGGCTGCGAGTTTGCCCGACTCGTTGCGCGGCAACCTCGTATCGCTCGAGGAGGCGTACTTCCGCCACGTCGACGCGGGCGACGCCGACTGCGCGGTGCCCGCGACCTCCACCCAGATCTTCCGCTGCCACGTGGATCTCGCGGTCAAGCGCGTGCCCGGCACCGCCAATGTGCGTGTGTACCACCACGATGACGACACCGATCTCGGCGCCGCCGTGCAGCTGGTCACCGATGACATGCCGCTGCTGGTGGAATCGGTCACCTCCTTCCTGAGCCGCATGGGCGTGAGCCTGAGCGAGGTCGTACACCCCATCTTCGAGGTCACCCGCAACGGTGACGGCCTGCTGGAAACCGCCGTGCCGCACGAGGTCGACGGCAACGGCGCCACCGGCCTGCGCGAATCCTGGATGCATCTGCAGCTGCACCCCTCCGTCAGTCGCGAACTGCTGGAGAAGGTCGAGACCACGCTGCCCGACGTGCTCACCGACGTCCGCCAGGTCATCGAGGACACCAGCGCCATGCGCAAGGCGCAGGAACAGGTTGCCGGCGAACTCGTCGCGGCGGTGGCCGCGGGCACATCCCCCTACCCCGCAAGCGATCTCACCGATTGCGCGAACCTGCTGCACTGGCTGGCCGACGGGCACTTCACCGTGCTCGGCTACGCCCGCTACGAGCGCACCTCGATCGACGGTCACCCCAAGTCGACCATCGTGCCCGGCACCAGTCTCGGCGTGCTGCGGCCCAACGTGGGCACCGACTTCCGGGTACCGGACAACAGCGGCGATCAGCCGCTGCTGATGCTCACCCAGGGCCTGGTGCCCGCCACCGTGCACCGCGCGGTCTACCCGTACTTCGTCGGCGTGGCCGCCATCGACACCGACGGCACGGTGCTGGGCGTCCACCTGTTCATCGGCGTCTTCACCGTCACCGCGCTGCATGAGAACGTCCTGGACATCCCGGTCATCGAGGGCCGGGTGCACTCGATCATCGAGTCCAGCGGATTCGACCTGGACTCGTTCTCCGGTCAGGAGATGCTCGAGGTCATCCAGTCGTTCCCGCGCACCGAGCTGTTCTCCTCCGACGGCGACACCCTGCGCCGGACCGCCAGCCAGGTCCTGAATGTCGGTATGCGGCGGCAGGTTCGGCTCTTCATGCGCATGGACACCTACGGCCGCTTCGTGGCCTGCATGGTGTACCTGCCGCGCGATCGCTACACCACCCGGGTCCGGCTCGAGATGCAGGACATCCTGGTCCGCGAACTCGCCGCCGACTCGATCGACTATTCGGCCAGAGTCTCCGAAAGTGACCTGGCGAGTGTGTATTTCACGGTCCGCCTGCCGGATCAGGGCGGTGCGGCCGACACCTCCGAGCCGAACCGGCTGCGCATCCAGCACCTGCTCGCCGAGGCCAGCCGCACCTGGGACGACCACCTGCGCGACGCGGTCGCCAACTCCACCACGGTGGATCCGGCGGTGGTGCAGCGCTACGCCGACGCCTTCCCCGAGAGCTACAAGGAGGACTTCAAGTCCTCCCGGGCCCTGGCCGATATCGTTCGGCTGCAAGGACTTCGGGAAGGCGGGATCGAGCAGCATCTGTACCGGCGCGCCGATTCCGATCCGGGTTCCTGGCGCTTCACCCTCTACATCGGCGGCACCGGCATCTCGCTGAGTCAGGTGCTGCCCGTGCTGCAGAGCCTGGGCGTGGAGGTGATCGACGAACGCCCGCACCAGATCGAGCTGGGCCGCGGCTCCGAACAGTGGATCTACGATTTCGGCCTGCTCGCCCGCCCGGAGCTGCTGCGCAGCGCGCTGGACAGCAACCTGGACGCCGAACTGGTGGAATCCTCCGCCCGCATGGCCGCCCTCGACGATCACGTGCGCGGCTTACGCGAGCGCTTCACCGAGGCGTTCGAGGCGCTCTGGTACGGCTACGCCGAAGCCGACGGACTCAACGAGCTCGTGCTGCGCGGCGGCCTGGACTGGCGCGCGGTGTCGATCCTGCGCGCCTACGCCAAATACCTGCAGCAGGCCGGATTCCCGTACAGCCAGGCCAATATCACCCGCGTGCTGCTGGCCTACCCGGACGCCGCCCGCATGTTCGTCGACCTGTTCGCCGCGCTGTTCGATCCCGACTCCGCCGACGACGAACACGCCCGCGATCTGGAAGGCGCGGTGCGCCATCGCATCGACGAGGTGGTGAGCCTGGACGCGGACCGCATCCTGCGCGCCATCCTCGGCCTGATGAAGGCGACGCTGCGCACCAACTACTACGTCACCGACGCCGAAGGCCAGTCGCGGCACTACCTCTCGTTCAAGGTGGAGCCGCGCGAGATCGCCGAACTCCCCAAGCCGCGACCGCAATTCGAGATCTTCGTGTACTCGCCCCGGGTGGAGGGCGTGCACCTGCGCTTCGGCCCGGTCGCGCGCGGCGGCCTGCGCTGGTCGGACCGCCTGGAGGATTTCCGCACCGAGATCCTGGGCCTGGTCAAGGCCCAGGCGGTGAAGAACGCCGTCATCGTCCCGGTCGGCGCCAAGGGCGGGTTCGTGGTCAAGCAGCCGCCGGCCGCCACCGCCGATCCGGTCGCCGACCGGCAGGCGCTGCAGAACGAGGGCGTGGCCTGCTACCGCACCTTCATCTCCGGCCTGCTCGACGTCACCGACAACGTGGATCGCGGCACCGGCGAAGTCATTCCGCCGCACCGGGTTCGCCGCCGCGACGGGGACGACACCTACCTGGTCGTCGCCGCCGACAAGGGCACCGCCACGTTCTCCGACATCGCCAACGCCGTGGCCGAGCACTACGGCTTCTGGCTGGGCGACGCCTTCGCCTCCGGCGGATCGGTGGGCTACGACCACAAGGCCATGGGCATCACCGCGCGCGGCGCGTGGGAAAGCGTCAAGCGGCACTTCGCCGAGATGGACATCGACACCCAGACGCAGGATTTCACCGTCGTCGGCATCGGCGACATGAGCGGTGACGTGTTCGGCAACGGCATGCTGCTGTCCCGGCACATCCGCCTGGTCGCGGCATTCGACCACCGGCACATCTTCCTCGACCCCGATCCCGACGCGGCGACCTCCTACGCCGAGCGCGAGCGCATGTTCGCGCTGCCGCGCTCGTCCTGGGCCGACTACGACCGCTCGCTCATCAGCGAGGGCGGCGGCGTCTGGGACCGCACGGTGAAATCGGTTCCGGTCAGCGCGCAGGCCCGCGCGGCCCTGGGCCTGGCCGACGACGTGACGGCGCTGTCCCCGCCCGAACTCATGCGCGCGATCCTGCAGTCCCCGGCGCAGCTGCTCTGGAACGGCGGCATCGGCACCTACATCAAGTCGGCCGCCGAAACCAACGCCGAGGTCGGCGACAAATCCAACGATGCCATCCGCGTCAGCGGAAAGGACCTGCGCGTCAAGGTGATCGGCGAGGGCGGCAATCTCGGCGCGACCGCGCTCGGCCGCATCGAGTTCTGCCTGCACGGCGGCAAGATGAACACCGACGCGCTGGACAACTCCGCCGGCGTGGACTGCTCGGACCACGAGGTCAATATCAAGGTGCTGCTGGACGGCGTGGTGTCGGGCGGGCAGCTGCCCGAGTCCGAGCGCAATCCGCTGCTGGCCTCGATGACCGACGAGGTCGCCGCACTGGTGTTGCAGGACAACGTGTCCCAGAACTTCCTGATGGGCCTGTCGCGGGCCGAGGCGCCGCGCATGCTGAACGTGCACAAGCGCGTCATCGAGGAGTTGGAGGAGCGGCGCGGGGTCGACCGTGAGCTCGAGGCGCTGCCCAACGACGCCGAGATCAAGCACCGCACCGAACTCGGCATCGGCCTGACTTCGCCCGAGCTGTCGAATCTCATGGCGCACGTCAAGCTTTCGCTCAAGTCCGACCTGCTCGCCGGTGATCTGCCGGACAGCCCGTACTTCTCGGCCCGGCTGCCGCACTACTTCCCGACCGCGCTGCGCACCCGCTTCGGCGCGGCCATCAAGAAGCATCGGCTGCGCCGCGAGATCACCACCACCATGCTGGTGAACGAGGTGGTGGATCTGGGCGGCATCACCTATGCCCATCGCCTCAACGAGGAGATCGGCGCGACCGCGTCGGATTCGGTGCGCGCCTTCACCGCGGCGACCCAGATCTTCGGCCTGCACTCGATCTGGGAGCGCATTCGCGCGGCCGAGGTGTCCACCGCGGTTCAGGACATCCTCGAGCTCGAGACCAAGCGCACCCTGGATCGGGCCTCGCGCTGGCTGCTCAACAACCGGCCGCAGCCCATCGCGGTCGGCGCGGAGATCCACCGGTACACGCGCGAGGTCGCCGAACTCGCACCGCAGGTGCAGGGCTGGCTGCGCGGGCATCACATCGACAACCTGCACGGGCAGTCGCAGACCCTCATCGATCAGGGCGCGCCCGCGGATCTGGCGACCGAGGTGTTCGCGCTGCTGAATCTGTTCCCCCTGCTCGATGTGATCGATATCGCCGACATCACCGATCGCGACGGTGCGGAGGTGGGCGCGCTGTACTACGCGCTCAACGATCACCTCAAGATCGATTGGCTGTTGCAGGCGGTCAGCCACCTCGAGCGCGGTGATCGCTGGCACGCGCTGGCCCGGCTCGCGCTGCGCGACGACATGTACGGCTCCCTGCGCTCGCTGACCCTCGATGTGCTCTCCGGCGGTGACCCGGAGGAGACAGCCGAGGAGAAAATTGCATACTGGGAGTCGAAAAATCAGTCCCGGCTGGGTCGCGCCCGCGCTGCCCTCTCGGAATTGTTCGAATCAGGAACCCACGACCTCGCCACGCTGTCGGTCGCGGCGCGGCAGGTGCGCAGCATGGTGAGCGGGGTGGGAGCCCAATCGGAGGTACCGCGTTGACGAGTGTCGATTCGCTGAACGGCCACGAGCAGGCTGTGCGCAGCGGCGCACCGCGCCGTTTCCACACCAAGGTCGAGGTGCGCTGGTCGGATATGGATGCCTTCCAGCACATCAACCATGCCCGTATGGTGACCCTGCTGGAGGAAGCCCGGATTCCGTGGCTGTTCACCGATGACCGCCCCACCGTTCGGCTGCGGACCGGGTGCGTGCTCGTCGATCTGCGCGTGCAGTACAAGGGGCAGCTTCGGCACGAGGATTCCCCGCTCGATGTGTCCCTGTGGATCGAGCGGCTGCGGGCGGTGGACTTCCGCGTCGGCTACGAGGTGCGCGCCGCGGGCGCCGATCCGGATTCCCCGCCCGCGGTGATCGCTTCCACCCAGCTGGCCGCGTTCGACATCGACACCCAGCGACTACGCCGGATCACCCCCGAAGAGCGCGATTACCTGGCGCTGTGGCTGGCCGACTGAGCCGACCTCGCGACAGTGACTTCGGGAGAACTCACCCTCCACGTTCCCGACCCCGCCGAACGCGAGAATCTCGCGGCCTTCCTGACCCATGCGCTGCGCCTGGATCCGGCGGCGGTGGTCCGGCTGCGCCGGCGCGGTGATCGGTACGTATCGGCGTGGGCCGGAACAGGTTTCGAGGCGCTGGCGGTCCGCACCGTGGTCGCGACGCTGGGCATGGACGATGTGACCGTCGCCGGTGACGTCGTGCGCTCCGGCCTGCACGGCCCGGATTCGGCCGCACCCTTCGCGCTGGGCTACGCGATGGATTCGGCCTGGCGCACCGCGCTGCCGCCCGAGTCCGGTTTCGTGCACGTGGACGACGTGCCCGCGCGCATGCTCGTCGAACTCGCCGAGCGCGGTGCGGAATTGGCCCAGGAGCACGGCAGCGGTCACGGCCCGCCCGCCTCGCTGCTGGACCAGACGGTGCTGACGGTCTCCGGCGCCGGCCAGGAGGTCGGTGTGCCCATGCGGGTCGTATTCGCGCTCACCGCAATGGATTTCATTCCGCACGGCGGTGAGAAGGTTGATTCGCGGCGCATTTCGGTGGACGAGATCGTCCGGGTCCGGGCCGCGCCGACCTGGCTGCGCCTGGATGCCCGCTACGGCTCGGTGGCGCGCCGCCGCGGTGCGGGCCTGTCCCTGTTCACCAATTGAGCGCGGCGCCCGCCCGGGAAACGCAGGAATTTCCTTGGCGGGCACCGTTTTTCCGTAATTCGGGTGTTCGCCCGGCCGGGAAGCCTCATAACCGGCAGCAAATCGCAACACAGGTGCGCTTTGCGCGCGGCCGTGTTGAAATCTAGCCATGACAAACCCCAAGCCCCCGACCTGGGCTGTTCTGGTTGTCCTGGCCGTGGCGGCCGCCGTGGCCCTGTCCGCGCTCTTCGTGGTGGTCATCGCGGTGACCTCCGATACCCTGCCGCTGCTGGTCCCCGGTGTTGCCGCGCTCGTGCTGGCCGGCTGGGTCGGCAATCGCGGCCTCCAGCTGCGCGCCCGCAGCACCGCCGACTGACGCCTGGCGCGAAAACCTGTGTGCGGCTGCCGATTCACGGCAGCCGCGGTTCAGTGCACCCCGAGAAAGCGCAGCCCCGCCGTGACGAACGCGGCGGCCAGAATCACCACCAGCAGCGGTGCGCGCCGCCATGCCAGGGCGGTGGCAACGACCACGCCCGCGGGTAGCGCCAGGCCGATCTCGGTGTCGCGCGCGGGCATGAGGGTGGTGACCACCAGGGCGGTCAGCAGGACGACCGAGGCGATCTCGAGGAGCTTCACGATCCGGGGCGAGACCTTGACGCGGCTGCGCAGCGCCGGACCGGCGAAGCGAAAAGCGAAGGTGCCCAGCGCGAGTGCGAACGCGCCCAGCAGCAGGGCCTTGGTCACGGCCGCCTCCGGTGGCGGGCGGTGGCTGCGGACGAGTGCCTCATGCCGGTTCGGCCGTCTGCTCGGCGTCGTCCGGCGCGGCCCGGCGCGCAACCAGCAGCACCGCGGTCAGGGCCAGCAGCACGGGGAGTCCCGCACCGACGAACGGCGTGGTGATCGCGGCGACCGCCGCGCCCGCGAGCGCGGCGGTGCGGGTGAGCGGGTCGCGCAGCGCGGGCAGCACCAGGGTGATGAGCACGGCGGGGAAGACCGCGTCCAGGCCGAAGGCGTTGGGGTCGGGCACCACCGAGCCCAGCGCCGCGCCGATGGCCGCGCCGAGTGGCCAGGCCGCCACCACCGCCAGCCCGCAGGCCCAGTAGGCGGCGTGCCGGCGCGGCCGGTCGGGCTGGGCCAGCGCCATGGCGACCGATTCGTCGTTCATGACGTGGGTGCCGATCAGGCGTCGCCAGCCGGTGCCGACCACGTCCGGCACGGACAGTCCGTACGGCACGTGCCTGGCGTTGACCAGCAGGCCCGCCAGCACCGCGGCGACGAGTCCGCCGCCGGCGGTGATGATGCCGATGAACACGAACTCCGAGCCGCCGGCGACCACCGCCACGCTGAGCAGGATGGGCAGCCAGGCGGGCAGCCCGGCGGTGACGGCGTTCGCCCCGTAGGAGACGCCGATCATGGCCACGGCAAGGCAGATCGCCGCGATACCGGTGAGCACACCCCGATCCAGTGTTCGCCATATCGAACGCATGACGTCTATATTGAACGCATCGGGCGCGGTTAGTCAAAGCCGAATCGGTCACGGCGGGTACTGTGTGTATCCGTCATGACGCAGTCCGAAAGTCCTTCGCCCCGGCCGGCCCAGCCGCCGCAGCAGACGATCGCGGCCGCGCTGCGCCGCGAGCGCACCCGCGCCGGGCTCTCGCTGACCGAGGTCGCGCGCCGTGCCGGGATAGCGAAATCCACACTGTCGCAACTGGAATCGGGCGCGGGAAATCCGAGCATCGAAACCCTGTGGGCGCTGTGCGTCGCGCTGGACATCCAGTTCTCCCGACTGCTGGATCCGCCGAGCCCGCAGGTTCAGGTGATCCGGGCGGGCGAGGGCGCGATCCTGGCCTCGTCCCAGGCAGAGTATCGGACCACGCTGCTGGCGGCGTCACCGCCGAACGCGCGCCGCGACATGTACCGGGTCACCGCCGAACCCGGGCACCCCCGCGAGTCGGACCCGCATTCACACGGCGTGGTCGAGCACATGGTGCTGGGCGCGGGCCGGGCCATGGTCGGACCAGCCGAGGCCCCCGTGGAACTGGGTCCCGGGGATTACATCTGCTACCCGGGCGACCGCCCGCACGTCTTCGAGGCGCTGGAACCCGGTACCTGGGCGCTGCTGATCAGCGAATACAGCTGATCAGGCCGCGCCCTCGCCGAGATACTGCAACCACGTCGGATCCAATTCCGAACTCGCCGACAGCAATCGCCAGTGCGGTCCCTTGGGGGAGACCAGCTGATGATGCAGCGTCCAGCCGAGCTCGCTGAGTAGCTTGTCCGCCTTGCGGTGGTTGCACGGCGCGCACGAGGCGACGCAGTTCTCCCAGGTGTGCGGCCCGCCGCGACTGCGCGGGATGACGTGGTCGATGGTCTCGGCCTTCGCGCCACAGTAGGCGCAGCGATATCGATCGCGATGCATGAGCGCCGCGCGGGTCATCGGCACCCGGGCGCGATAGGGGACGTGCACGTAGTTGCGTAGTCGAATGACCGAGGGGAGCGCGACCGAGGTGCCGGCGGAATGCACGACCGGGCCTTCGGGATTGTCGTGCACGGTCTGGGCCTTGTCGCAGATCAGCAGGACGATCGCGCGGCGCGCGGACAGTGCGGTGAGCGGCTCGTAGGTGGCGTTGAGCAGCAGGACGCGGCTCTTGGACCAGACCGAGACGGCCGGTGTTTCGGGCGGGCGATGCGCGGAATGCGCGCCGGGATACGAATGGTCGGACAAGATGTGCAGCGGAGTAGCCCCCGAGCCACGATTGTGGACGTCGGCGGGCTGGAGTTGTCGATGAGTGCGCCCCTCGTGCCGGGCGCCGTGCCGCTGCTTCATTGGGCATACCCCGAGTTCGTATTCGTCCGATGGTGTGGTATCTCGGCAGACTGCCACCCAGTTGACCATGGAATCCCGCAGATTGCACGGTGATTTCGCACATTGTCGGGCACAAACGGATGAACGGCCCGTGACAATCCGGAATGGGCCCTTCACCGGCGCGGAAGCGGCCCGTCCGGGCGGTTTGCGCGGGCGGTGCGCGGGGTGCGAGCGGCCCGCGGGCGGCCGCCCCGGCGCGGGGCCGAAGTGGACACTGCACAATGGATGCCGTGACTGGCGAGCAGACAGCGACATCGTTCTATGAGGCCGTGGGCGGCGCGGAGACCTTCGATCGGCTGGTCTCGGTCTTCTACCGGGAAGTCGCCCAGGACGAACTGCTGCGCCCGTTGTATCCGGAGGAGGATCTCGGTCCCGCCGAGCGCCGCCTGCGCATGTTCCTCGAGCAGTACTGGGGTGGCCCGCGCACCTACGGCGAGGAGCGCGGACATCCGCGCCTGCGCATGCGCCACCATCCGTTCAAGGTCGGTCCGCTCGAGCGCGACGCGTGGCTGCGCGCCATGCACATCGCGGTCGCCGAGATCGAACCCGAACTGCTGGACGCACCGCATCGTAAGCAGCTGCTCGACTACTTCGAGATGGCCGCCAATTCGCTCATGAACTCGCCTATCTGAATTCATTTCGCAGAAGTACCACGCTCCCACAGTGTTTCCTGTAGGGCGCGTTGTCCGCTCATCATTTGCTGAATCTGGACAAGTGTCGCCGACGCGCCTCCAACGGCGCTGGGCTTTGGCACCATTGCGGCTGTGAACGAGAACTCCGCCGCCCTGCCCGCCGACCTATCCGCGCCGGCGGCGCCGTGGTGGAGATCGGCGGTGTTCTATCAGGTGTATCCGCGCTCGTTCGCCGATTCGAATGGCGACGGCGTAGGTGACCTGGGCGGGTTACGCGAGAAGCTGGGATATCTCGAACTGCTCGGGGTCGACGCGCTCTGGATCTGCCCGGTCATGCTCTCGCCCATGGCCGATGGCGGATACGACGTCGCCGACCCGCGCGATATCGACCCGCTCTTCGGCGGGCTCGCCGCGATGGACGCGGTGCTCGCCGAGGCGCACGACCGCGGTCTGCGGGTCACCATGGATCTGGTCCCCAATCACACCAGCGATCAGCATCTCTGGTTCCAGCAGGCCCTGCACGCGCCGCCCGGCAGCCCGGAGCGCGCCCGCTACATCTTCCGGGACGGCCGCGGTCCGAAAGGCTCGGAGCCGCCCAATAATTGGCCGAGTATCTTCGGCGGCCCGGCCTGGACCCGCGTGATCGAGTCCGACGGCCTGCCCGGGCAGTGGTACCTGCACATCTTCGCGCCCGAGCAGCCCGATCTGAATTGGGAAAACCCGGAGGTGGCAGCCGATTTCGAGGACACCATCAGATTCTGGCTGGCCCGCGGGGTCGACGGATTCCGGATCGATGTCGCGCACGGTATGGCCAAACCCGCCGGCCTGCCCGATATGGCGCACCCGGAAGGGCAGTTCGACGGCGACACCCTGGTGGTGCACGACGACGGCGATCCGCGTTTCAACGATCCCGGCGTGCACGCCATTCACCGGCGATTACGCACGATCATGGACCAGTATCCGGACACGGTCGCCATCGGCGAAGTCTGGGTCGACGACAATGTGCGCTTCGGTGAGTACGTCCGACCCGACGAGCTACATCTGGCATTCAACTTCCGTCTCGCCGAAACACCATTTCACCCGGACCGAATTCGCGCGGCCATCGACAATTCGCTGTGCGCCGTGGAGGCGGTTGGCGCGAGTCCGACCTGGACCCTGTCCAATCACGATATCGAGCGCGAGGTCACCCGCTACGGCGGTGGTGCGGCCGGTCAGGCCCGCGCTCGCGCGATGATCCTGCTCGAACTCGCATTGCCCGGCGCGGTATTCGTTTACAACGGAGCCGAATTGGGCCTGCCCAATGTCGATGATCTGCCCGAGTCGGCGCTGCAGGATCCCACCTGGGAGCGTTCCGGGCACACCCTGCGCGGGCGGGACGGCTGCCGGGTGCCGCTGCCGTGGGAGGGGCAGCGCCCGCCCTTCGGATTCTCCACCGCCGATCCCTGGCTGCCGATGCCCGGCCTATGGTCCGCGCTCACCGTGGAGAAACAGCTCGAACGGCTGGATTCGATGTTGTCGCTCTATCGGATGGCCATCGAATTGCGCGGCGCGCGGCCGGAATTCGGCGGGTCCGGACTGGAGTGGTATGCGAGCCCGCCGGGCTGCCTGGCATTCCGGCGGGACGGCGGCCTGCTGTGTGTGCTCAATGCCACTGAATCGCCGATTCTGCTGCCCGCGGGCGAGGTGCTGCTGACCAGCGCCCCGATAAGATCTAGAAAACTTCCGGCAAACTCTACCGCCTGGCTTGTGTGAGCGGAATTCCGGCGACACGTGCGTGTGCATGCTCACCGGTCGGTGATGTCGATCCGAGCATCCATTACCGTTGGGCTGTGAGCATTCTCCAGACAGTGCTGATCTACGTCGGCATCCCGCTTGCGATCTATCTGGTGATCGCCGGATTGTCGTTCCTCGGTAAGCCGCTGCCCGGTAAGAAGCCGGACCCCTTCGTGCTCGGCGCGAAGTGGACCCAGCCGCCGGTGCTGTGGAGCGCGACCGATGAAGTGACCGGTTCCGGTCATCACGACAATGCTGAGTCGTCGCATGGCAACCATGCGGCTATCGAATCCGCGCATGCGGACCTGATCGGAGGCCGGGCAAGTGGCAAGTTCTAATTGGCCCGCGGTGAACGAGGCCGACCTACCGCACGGCTCGGCGCTGACCGCCAGCGGCCGGGTGTCCGCCGTGCACGAGGCCGGCGACGTGTTCAGCGAGGTTCCCTTCACCGATCACGATCGGCTGCTGATCGACAACGCGCTCACCGATGCCACCCGGTCCACCAAGGTGCGCTTCAACATCTACATCGGCGACCTCGGCGCGGATTCCGCCGCGGGCGCCGACGCGATCTTCCCGGGCACGCCCGAAGCCGCCCGTTCGGTGCTGATCGCCGTGGATCCGAACACCAACTCCGTCGAGATCCGCTCCGGCGCCGACGTCGCCGACCGCGCGAACGACCGGGTCTGCCAGCTGGGCGCCACCGCCGCACTGAGCCCCTTCCGCCAGGGCGAGCTGATCGACGGCCTCGTGGCCGCGGTCCGCAACATGGCCGCCCACATCGGGCGGTAGTAAGAGACCGCATCCCCCGCATCTTCAGCGCACGGCCTCGAAGCCGTGCGCTGAGTCGTATAGGGCCACTTATCTGCTGTGAGCAGAACGGGGACTGGGGTGAGGGTGGGGGATTTAGGCTCGGGGGATGTCCGAGTTGCCGCGTCTTCATTCCATTCCCGGTGGGCGTCAGGATGCCGACCGTGCGCCGCAGTCCGCGCGTGGAGCGGGGAGGGGCGGGGTGCGGTCGTTGCGGCCGGCCCCGGGGGCCGAGCGGCAGGGGGCCGCGGAGCGGGAACCGCTGTGGCGGGAAGTGCTGGGGGAGAGGTTGCGCGCGTTGCGGCTCGATCAGGGGGAGAAGCTCACCGAGACGGCGGGGCGGGCGGGGATCTCGCCGCAGTATCTGTCCGAGGTGGAGCGGGGGCGGAAAGAGCCCTCCAGTGAGATGATCGCGGCGCTGGCGGGGGCGCTGGGGACCACGCTGGGGCACCTCACGTCGGAGGTCGCGGCGGATCTGTTGCGGCGGCAGCGGACTCGGCTGCCGATCTCCGGGCCGGTGCTGATGGCGGCCTGACCCGGAGATCGGTGGCAGTCGGTTCCGGGCCTCAGTTCCGCGGGCCGAGCACCTGGTCGACCAGGCCGTAGTCCATGGCCGCCTGTGCGGTGAAGACGCGGTCGCGGTCGGTGTCGCGGCGCAGGGTCTCGGGGGTTTGACCGGTGTGCGCGGACAGGATCTCCTCGATCTCGGCGCGGATCCGCACCACCTCCTCGGCCTGCAGGATCAGGTCGGGGATCGTGCCGCGGCCCTGGGTCGCGGGCTGGTGCAGCACGATTCGGGCGTGCGGGAGCATCATGCGGCGGCCGGGCGCCCCGCCGGCCAGCAGCACCGCGCCGACCGCGATGGCCTGGCCCACGCAGGTGGTCACCACCGGCGAGGAGATGTGCTGCATGGTGTCGTAGACCGCGAGCATGGCCGACAGGTCGCCGCCCTCGCAGTTGATGTAGAGGTTGATCTCGTGCCCTGGGCTCTCGGCGTCCAGGTGCAGCAGCTGGGCGATGAGCGCGTTCGCGACCCCGGAATCGATGGGGGTGCCGAGGTAGACGATGCGCTCGACCAGCAGGTGCGAGTAGACGTCCATGATGCGCTCGCCGCGCGGATGCTGGGCGATGACATTGGGAATGGTGTAGCTGCTCATGCGATTCCCACCTTGTGCCGCTGCGGAACGACCTGCCAGAACGAGTCGACGATGGCGTCGATGAAGCCGTACTCCTTGGCCTGCGGCGCGGTGAACCACCGATCGTGCAGGGAGTCCTCGTAGATCTGCTCGTACGGCTGCCCGGTGTCCGCCGAGATCAGCCCGAGCACGGTTTGCACGGTGTGACGCAGGTCGTCGGCCTGCACCTGCACCTCGACCGCGCTGCCGCCGATGCCCGCCGAGCCCTGATGCATGAGGACGCGGGCGTGCGGCAGGGCGAAGCGTTTGCCCGGGGTGCCCGAGGACAGCAGGAATTGCCCGGCGCTGCACGCCAATCCGAGCGCGAGCGTGGAGACCTCGCAGGGCACCAGTCGCATGACGTCGCGAATGGCGAGCATGGCGGGCACCGAACCGCCCGGTGAGTGGATCCACAGGGAGATGCCGGTGTCCGGATCCTCCGCGGCCAGGGTGAGCAGCTGCGTCATGAGCAGCGCCCCGTTGTCGTCGTCGAGCGGGCCGTCCAGCACCAGGATTCGCCGCCCGAAGAGTTGTTCGCGTGTGCGCCAGTTGAAGCTCGGCGTCTTCTCCTCGTGTGCCATGACCCCACCGTGCCCGCCCCGCACCGGGTTTCGCGCCCCACGCTGCCCACAGCAGATCCGCCCACGGCAGCGTGCGGCTCGTGCCCAGCTCACGGGCCCCGCGCGTGGTCTCGGTGCACTGCCGCGGCCGGGAGACATCGACTCGCTCGTGCCCGGGGTGGATCCCGAGCACACCGGAACGACCGCAGCCCCTTTCGCGACTGCGAAAGGGGCTGCGGGGGGCGATGTTCCACCGCCGATGTGTTCCTACTGCCGGTCGAACGCGCGGGCGCGCAGCGAGCGTTCGATTCCCGCCTTGCCCTCCACGACCAGGCGGCGCAGCGAGGACGGGTGATCGCCGGACAGGAACTTGTCCGCGATGGCGACCGCCTCCTCGCTGATCGCCCAGTGCGGGTAGAGCCCGACCACCACGGTCTGGGCCACCTCGCTGGAGCGGCGCTCCCACACCGCGGGGATCTCGGCGAAATACCGCTCCACGTACGGGGTCAGCAGGTGCCCCTGACCCACCGGCGCGAAGCCGGTGACGATCGCGCGGGCGGTGATGTTCGGCACCGAGTCGTCGTCCATGACCGTGGCCCACGCCTGCGCCTTGACCGGGATCTGCGGCCGGGCGGTGGCGGCCGCGGCGGCCTGGCGGCGGCCCGCGGCGGTGGGGTCGCGCTCCAGTTCGGCGTCGATGACCGGGGATTGGGTGCCGTCGGCATCGAGGTCGCCGGCCGCGGCCAGGGCCTGGATGAGCCGCCAGCGCAGATCGGTGTCCACCGTGAGGCCGGGCAGTCCGGCGGTCTCGGGATCGGACTCCAGCACCTGGCGCAGCGCCTCGATGTGCCGCACCGACAGGTGCGCGCCGGTCAGGGCGTTGACGAACGCCAGCTGTTCGTCCGAGCCGGGCGCGGCGGCCCGGGCCAGTTGCAGCAACCGATCGGCGAACTCCGGCCAGCCCGTGTCGACGGCCCAATTCGGATCGGCGTAGGACGACAGCGCGGTGTGCGCCTGCATCAGCAGCCGCTGCACCACACCGATTTCGGTCTCGGCGCCGACGCCGCTCTGCACCAGCGCCACGAAATCGCGGGCCTTCATCTCGGCCTGGCGGGTCATCTCCCAGGCCGCCGACCAGCACAGCGTGCGGGGCAGCGGTTCGGCGATATCGGCGATGCGGTCGACGACGGTCTCGAGCGAGGCCGGATCCAGGCGGACCGAGCAGTAGGTGAGATCGTCGTCGTTGACCAGCACCAGCTTGCCCCGGGCAACCCCGATCAGATCGGCGACGCCGGTGCGCTCGGCCGGATCGATGTCGAGCTCGACACGCTTGGTGCGCACCAGCTTTCCGTCGACATCGTCGTAGACGCCGATGGCCAGGCGATGCGTGCGGCGCTCGCCCGCGCCCGGCTGCGCACCGTCCTGCACGACGGTGAACGAGTCGTAGTTGCCGTCCGCGTCCACGGTGAACTCGGGGCGCAGGATGTTCAGGCCCGTGGTCTTGAGCCACTGCGCGCCCCAGTCGGACAGGTCGCGGCCCGACGCCTTCTCCAGCGCACCCACCAGGTCGTCGAAAGTGGCGTTGCCGTAAGCGTGTTCGGTGAAGTAGTCGCGCAGACCCGCCAGGAACGGCTCCTGCCCGACGTACGCCACCAGCTGCTTGAGCACCGAAGCGCCCTTGGCATAGGTGATTCCGTCGAAATTCACCTCGACCGCGTGCAGGTCCGGGATGTCGGCGGCGATGGGGTGGGTCGAGGGCAGCTGATCCTGCCGGTACGCCCAGGACTTCTCCACATTCGCGAAAGTGGTCCAGGCATTGGTGTATTCGGTCGCGCTGACCTGGCACAGCACCGAGGCGAAGGTCGCGAACGATTCGTTCAACCACAGGTCGTCCCACCACTTCATGGTGACGAGATCGCCGAACCACATGTGCGCCATTTCGTGCAGCACGGTCTCGCAGCGGCGCTCGTAGGAGGCGCGGGTCACCTTGGAGCGGAACACATAGTCTTCGAGGAACGTGACCGCGCCCGCGTTCTCCATGGCGCCCGCGTTGAACTCCGGCACGAACAGCTGGTCGTACTTGCCGAACGCGTACGGCACGCCGAAATTCTCGTGATAGAAGCCGAAACCCTGTTTGGTTTCGGTGAAAAGCCGTTCGTGGTCCATGAATTCGGCCAGCGAGGCGCGGCAGTAGATGCCCAGCGGGATCTCGCCGTGCCCGTCGCTGAAGCTGTCGGTCCACTTGGCGTACGGCCCGGCGATGAGCGCGACCAGGTAGGTGCTCATGCGCGGGGTGGTCGCGAAGGTGTGCTCGACGACCGCGCCGATGGTGCGGGTGCCGGCGGCCGCGCCGTTGGAGATGACCTCCCAGTCCGCCGGGGCGGTGGCGATCACGTCGTAGGTGGCTTTGAGATCCGGCTGGTCGAAGCAGGCGAACATCCGCTTGGCATCGGCGGTTTCGAACTGCGAGTACAGGTAGACCCGGTTGTCGGTCGGGTCGACGAACCGGTGCAGGCCCTCGCCGGTGTGGGAGTACTCGCAGTCGGCCTCGATGACGAGTTCGTTGCGCTCGGCCAGGCCGGTCAGGGTGAGACCGGCCGACTCGTCGTAGCCGGAGACGTCGAGCGCGACGCCGTTGAGTACCGCCGAGCGAATGCCCGCGCCCACGAAATCGATGAAGGTCTGCGCGCCCGGGGTGGCGGTGAACGTCACCGTCGAGCGCGAGAAGAACAGATCGCTGGTCGCGGCCTCGGCGCTGGTCGGCTGCCCGGTCAGATCCAGTTCGACGCGGTAGTTCTCCACCTGGACCGTCGCGGCGCGTTCGATCGCCTGTTCGCGGGTGAGGTTCGGTGCGGACAAGGGGGCTCCTTCGCTCTCGGAAGCTGTGCGGTGCGATCGGCCGCGCGGGGCCGGTGCGCATCGCGGCCTTGCCAACAATGCCATGCGCGCCGATCCGGTGGCGGCCACACGCTCGGGTTTTCGCCCTCGGTAGGGTGTGTGGCGGCAGCACGTCTACGAGGAGGACCGTTGAAGCACATCCACGCCGGTAAGGTGCGCGATCTGTACGAGGACGGCGATTCGCTGATCCTGGTCGCCTCCGATCGGGTGTCGGTGTACGACGTGGTGCTGCCCACCCCGATCCCGGGCAAGGGCGCGATGCTCACCCAGCTGTCGAACTGGTGGTTCGACTTCTTCGCCGACGTGCCCAACCACATTCTCTCCACCACCGACGTGCCCGCGGAGTTCGCCGGGCGCGGGGTGCGGGTTAAGCCGCTGAAGATGCTGAAGGTCGAATGCGTCGCGCGCGGTTACCTGACCGGCGGCGGCCTGGCCGAGTACAACCGGACCGGCACGGTCTCGGGCATCGCGCTGCCGCCCGGCCTGCGCGACGGCGACAAGCTGCCCGAGCCGATCTTCACCCCGTCGACCAAGGCGGACGTCGGGCACGACGAACCCATCTCCTTCGCCGACGTGGTGAACCAGGAGGGCCGGGAGCTCGCCGAGCGGCTGCGCGACCTCACCCTCGACATCTACTCGCGCGGCGCGGACCACGCCGCCGCGCGGGGGGTGATCATCGCCGACACGAAGATCGAACTCGGTTGGGACGGTGACGTTCTCACCCTCGGCGACGAGGTCCTCACCTCGGACTCCTCGCGGTTCTGGCCCGCCGACGACTACGAGCCCGGCCGCCCCCAGGCGTCCTTCGACAAGCAGTTCGTGCGCGACTGGTCGACCTCCACCGGATGGAACAAGGAATACCCCGGCCCGGAGATTCCGGCCGACGTCGTCGAGGTCACCCGCCGGAAGTACGCCCAGGCCTACGAACTGATCACCGGCAACGCCTGGGAGCCCGCGAACTGATCCGGGCGCGCGCCCGCCCGGGTTGAGCCCGGTCCCCGCCCTCGCATCGACGATCAGACGCGAATGGATACCGCTGGGCCGCACACCGTTTCGGCCGTAGATCAGGCCGGGACGCGGTCCGAAGCCAGGAACTCCTCGACGAATCCTGCCGCCTTGGCCTCGAATTCGAGGAAGTGGGCGGCCTTGGCGTCACCCGCGATCGCGTCGCCGATCGACAGGTTGCCCTCGGCGTCCAGGCGCTGGGGACGCTCCTCGGCGTCGGGGAGCAGGCCCACCCGGGAGTCGGAAAAGCCGCAGTAGTAGGCGATTCCGGCGCTGAGCTGGGCGTCCAGAGCCTCGGTCATCGCGGGGACGATATCGTCGTCGGCGGTCGCCCCGGCCAGGGCGAGCCACAGGATGCGCTTGCCCGCCAGACGGGGTTTGCTGCGGCCGTAGGCGAAGCCGTAGTTCCAGACCCGGTCGATCCAGCCCTTGAGCAGGGCGGGCGGGCCCATCCAGTAGACGGGGAAGGCGACGACGACGATGTCGGCGGCCAGGATACGGCGCATCTGCGCCTCGGTGTCCGCGGAGTAGACCTTGTCGCGATCGCCCCAGTCGGGCTGGTCGGCCACGGTCATGCGCGGGTCGTAGCCCTCGGCGTTCAGGTCGAGCAGGTCGACCGCGTAGCCTTCCGATTCCAGTTGGCGCACAGTGCGATTGCCGATGTGCGCGGTCAGGGAATCCGGGCGATGATGGGACACCACGACGAGGGCGGTGCGGCGGGCATTCGGGGCGTCGTTGTTCGACACGATGGACTCCTCGGGGCTCTGCGATCTCGTGGATGTTCGCCGCGACTGCGATGTTCGCCGGCGATGTGCTGCTGTGACGTATTCAGTACATCCCGTCCGCCGTGGACGATCCATGGGTGAGAAGCTCGCATCGATAGGAATTCGTCTACGCTGAGATCGTGGATCCCCTGAGTTCATTGCTGAGCGGTATTCGAGCCGAGGGTTCGGTCGTCACCCACGCGGTGCTGCGCGCGCCCTGGACCATTAGGTTCCCGGATCGCGCGCCACTGACCATGATCAGCGTGTTTCGCGGCGGCGGGACGATCATTCTCGAAGACGGCTCGCGCACTCCCGTCGCGGCCGGTGACACCGCCGTCGTGCGCGGTGCGGAGCTGTTCTACCTCGCCGATCAACCCGAATGCGATGGCACGCCGCACACCGAGTACGAGATCGCCTGCTTCGGCCCGAACGCCGATCCGTCCGGCTGCGGGGCCGAGGAACTGAGCGGAATCCGCTGGGGCACAGGCCCGGCGGAGGCCACCGCGCTGATCGTCGGCGCGTACCGCACATCGAGCCGCAGGCACGAACGACTGCTGCGCGCGCTGCCGCCGGTGCTGGTGGTCGGTGAGGAAACCGCGGTCTGCCCCTGGCTGGAGGTGGCGGCCGTCGAGGCCGCCGACAAGAGCGCGGGGTCGCAGGCCCTCATGGACCGGCTGCTGGACTGGGCGCTGGTGTGCGCCCTGCGGCTCTGGTTCGACCACGCGGGCGAGGCCGCGCCCGGCTGGTTCCGCGGCCTGTCGGACCCGGTCGTGGCCCCTGCGCTCGAGGCCGTGCACACCCGCCCCGGAGACGCGTGGACGGTGGCGAGCCTGGCGGCCGAATCCGGGGTCTCCCGAGCGCTTTTCGCCAAACGCTTCAGCGGCGTCATGGGCCGCCCGCCGCTGACCTACCTCACCGAGTTCCGGATGGACGAGGCGGAGGAGTTGCTGGCCGAATCGGACCTGACCGTCGCCCAGGTGGCCAAACGCGTCGGCTACGCGGACGCCTTCGGCTTCAGCGCCGCCTTCAAGCGCCACAAAGGTCTGAGCCCCACGGCTTTTCGGGCGGCCGCCGCCGACTGGTTCCCACCCGGCGCGGGTACGCATGATGCCGGTCTTCTCGGCAGCGGCCGTAATTCACTGCGCGGGAGATGATTTCAGTTCGCGGAGGTGGGCCGCGCGCAGGGTGAGATAGTCCCGTTCCGGGAGGCTGGTCGTGCGCCGGGCGGCGGAGAGATAGGCGGTGATGGCGGCGCTGTGGTCGCCCGTCATCTCGTACAGGTGGCCGCGGACCGCGTCGAGTCGGTGCGAGCCGGCGAGCGGTTTCTCCAGGGTGGCAGCCAGTTCCAGGCCGGCCTCGGGTCCGTGCACCATCGCATTGGCCACCGCGCGGTTGAGGGTCACCATGGGACCGGGCGCGACGCGTTCGAGCGCGTTGTACAGCAGCAGGATTCGATCCCAGTCGGTGTCCTGCGGGCGCAGCGCCTGTGCATGCAGCACCGCGATGGCGGCCTGGATGCGATACGGCCCGAGCAGCCCGCCCGCGACCGAGGCCGAGGCCAGCCGCACGCCCTCGATGATCATCGTCCGATCCCAGAGACTCCGGTCCTGCTCGGTGAGCGGAATGAGCTCGCCGTGCGGTCCCGAACGTGCCGCCCGCCGTGCGTCGGTGAGCAGCAGCAGCGCCAGCAGTCCGGTGACCTCGTGATCCTCGGGCAGCAACCGGTGCAGCGCCCGCGCCAGCCGAATCGCCTCGACCGCGAGGTCATTGCGCCGCAGCTCCGAACCGGCCGCGGAGTGCCCCTCGGTGAAGATCAGGTACAACACCCGCAACACCGCGCCCAGCCGCTCCCGCCATTGCGCCGGATACCCGTCCGGCCGCTCCCGGGGTGATTCGGCCGCCGGAAGCCGGCCGTCCCGCTCTTCGTCCCGCGGCATGGCGAAGGGCCGGTCGACGTCCGCCAATCGCTTCTTCGCACGCGAAATGCGCTGTGCCATGGTGGCTTCGGGCAGCAGGAACGCGCGGGCGATCTCCTCCGTCGTGAGCCCGCCGACCGCTCGCAGGGTGAGGGCGATGGCGCTGGCGGGGGAGAGCGCGGGGTGGCAGCAGAGGAAGAACAGGGTGAGGGTGTCGTCCTGATCCGTCTCCGGCGTGGGGTCGGCGGGCTGCACTTCGCCCAGCGCACTGGCGGCTTCGCGAGTGCGCCGCGATACCTCCGCACGGATGGCGTCCACCAGCCGCCGCTGCCCGACCTGGATGAGCCAGCCGCGCGGGTTGTCCGGCCTGCCCTCGCCCGGCCACTGGGTGGCCGCCGCGAGCATGGCCTCCTGCACCGCGTCCTCGGCCGCGTCGAAGTCCCCGTACCGCCGCACCAGCACCCCGAGGACCTGTGGTGCGAGTGTGCGCAGCAGATCCTCGGTCTCGCGATCGAGCGCCGGGGTCACGCGTCGGTGACGGGTGCGCTCATGATCGCCCGCACCTCGATGTACTCGCCGATCGGCTTGCCGCCGGGACCCGGGGCGGCCGAGGCCTGGGCCGCGATCTCCACCGCGCGCTCGGGGCTCTCGACATCGACGATCCAGTACCCGGCCAGGAATTCCTTGGTCTCGGCGAACGGCCCGTCGGTGACCATGGGCGCGGACCGCCCGTCCGAGCTGACGATGCGCGCCTCGTCCGGCCCGGCCAGGCCCCGGGCATCGACCAGCTCACCGGATTTGGCCAGTTCCGCGCTCAGCAGTCGCTGGAAATCGATGTGGGCGGCGATCTCGTCCATGCTCCACTGCTCGATCGGGATGGGGCAGTGCGCGGCGGGGCCGTAGGTCTTGAGCAGCATGTACTTCATGGTGTCCTCCGTGTTCGCCGGGCGCCGCGGTGGCGCTCGCACAGGTAGGTCGAAGCCGGGCCCGCGATTTCGACGTACTTCGCGAGCGTGCCTGTGAGCGTAGCCACCGCGGGGCGGGTCAGAGCGGTACGGCGGTATCTGCGAGACGGTCCGGGTCGGCGGGCGCACCGCTCAGGATCAATTCCTTGATCCGGTCGGTCACGTCCCACACGTTCACGTTCATGCCCGCGAGCACCCGATTGCCGGAATCGAGCCAGAGCGCCACGAACTCGCGCGCGCCGACGTCACCGCGCACCACGACGCGGGTCTCCTGCTTGCGCGCGACGTACCCGGTGTACTCCATGCCGAGGTCGTACTGATCGGTGAAGAAGTACGGCAGCCGGTCGTAGACCGCGGGCCTGCCGAGCATGGTCGCGGCCGCCACCGCGGGCTGATTGAGCGCGTTGGCCCAGTGCTCCACGCGAATTCGCCGCCCGAGCACCGGATGCTGCTGATCGGCGATGTCTCCCACCGCCACGATGTCGGGATCGCTGGTGGCCAGGCTCTCGTCCACCAGCACGCCGTCCGCGGTGGCCAGCCCGGCGTCCACCGCGAGCTCGATATTGGGGCGCGCGCCCACCGCGATCAGCACCGCGTCGGCCTCGACGATCGTGTCGTCGCTCAGGCGCACCCCGGTCGCCCGCCCCGCCGCCGTGGTGATCTCCGCGACCCGCACGTCGGTGCGCAGATCCACCCCGTGCTCACGATGCAGGGCGGCGAATACCTCACCCATCTCCGTGCCGAGCACGGTGCGCAACGGGGTGGACAGCGACTCCAGGACGGTGACCTCGAGCCCGGCCGTGCGCGCCGCGGCGGTGACCTCGAGCCCGATCCAGCCCGCGCCGATCACCACCAATCGCCGGGCGGCGCCGAACATTTCGAGCAGCGCCTCGGAGTCGGGCGCGGTGCGCAGCGTGTACACGCCGTCGGCGTCCGCGCCCGGAACGGGCAGCCGGCGCGGGCGGGACCCGGTGGCCAGCGCCAGCTTGTCGTAGGGCAGCGTCGTGCCGTCGGGCAGTTCGACGGTCTTGGTGGCCCGGTCGATGCCGGTGACGGTGGTGCCGAGCAGCACCTCGACATGGTGATCGCGATACCACTTCGCGGGCTCGACCACCGCCTCCGCGGTCGTTTTCTTGCCCAGCAGGCAGTCCTTGGACAACGGGGGCCGCTCGTAGGGCAGCCGTTCCTCCCCGCAGACCAGGGTGACGGTGCCGTCGAAATCGTTGGCGCGCAAGGCCTGTGCGAGCTTGGCGGCGGCGAGTCCGCCGCCTGCGATGATGAACCCGGGAGCCGTGGTCATGGGGGTGACCTCCCTGCGCCGCACATCCGCGGTCGCGACGACGAGGTTGACATCCGACCCTATCGCGCGGTGCGTATCGGCCGGAGGAAATATCGGCAAGATTGTGTGTTGTTACCCATCACGGACAGCCGTGCCGGCTGTGACCGCATGCGAAAGGGAGACACCCCCGTGAGTGACACCAAGAAGGACCGGGTCGATTTCTGGTTCGACCCGCTGTGCCCGTGGTGCTGGATCACCTCCCGCTGGATCCTCGAGGTCGAGCAGGTCCGCGACATCGACGTGAACTTCCACGTCATGAGCCTGGCCGTATTGAACGAGGGCCGGGATCTGCCGGAGAACTACGCCGAACTGATGAAGACCGCCTGGGGCCCGGTGCGGGTGGCCATCGCCGCCGCGCAGGCCGAGGGCGACAAGGTGCTGTCCGGTTTCTACACCGCGCTCGGCACCCGCATCCACGACCGTCGCGCCGAGTACGAGACGCGCGAGAACTTCCTGTCGATCATCATCGACGAGGCGCTGGCCGAGGTGGGCCTGCCCGCCGAGCTCGCCGCGGCCGCCGAGTCCGGCGACTACGACGAGGCGCTGCGGGTCTCCCACCACGCGGGCATGGACAAGGTCGGGCCGGACGTCGGCACGCCCACCATCCACGTGAACGGTGTCGCGTTCTTCGGCCCGGTGCTCTCGCGCATCCCGCGCGGCGAGGTCGCCGGCACGGTGTGGGACGGTGTGGTCGCGCTGGCGTCCTACCCGCACTTCTTCGAGCTCAAGCGCACCCGGAACGAAGACCCCGTCTTCGACTGATCCCGCTGCGGCCGCTCAGTTACCGCGGCCCGGTGGGTAATTCGGTGGCTGCTCGCCGTATCCGGTCCCCGGATACGGCGGGTAGGAGCCGTAGGGGAGCGGGGGCTCGGTGAAGCCGCCGCCCGCGGGGCGCGGGGGTTCGGTGAAACCGCCGCCCAGCGGCCGCGGCGTGTCCGGGAAGCCGCCGCCGTACGGTCCGGGCGGCGGGCCGCCGGGCGCGACCGGCAGGGCCGGGGGATCGGGACGCAGGAACAGCTTGCCGTGCCTGCTGCGATCCCGCAGCGCCCACATGCGCCAGGTCAGCACCGGGTGGCTGGACAGCGCGTTCACGATCCAGACCCAGAAGCCCCGCTCCTGCGCGGCCCGGTCGGCCATCTCGTCGAAGCCGGTGATGCTGTTGAGGTACTTGCCCGCCGCGAGCGTGCGCATCGCGCCCGAGGCGCCCTCGTGCCGGAAGCAGTACCCGTGATTGTCGGCCGTGTACTCCTGGGAGCGGATCAGCGCGTTGCCCAGGAACGGCAGGAACGGCACCAGGAACATGCCGAACTGCCGCCAGTACGAGACGTGCCCCGCGGCGATGTGCCCGACCTCGTGGCCGATGATGAACGCCAGCGCCTCGGGTTGCCGTGCGGCGCCGCCGACTTCGAACAGATCGCTGTAGACCGCCACGTAGCGGCGGAACCCGTGCCCGGAGGCGAATGCGTTGATCTGCCCGTTGCCGAGCACCACGAAGGCGTCCGGCGCCTTGGCCATGCCCAGTCGCTCGGCGGCCTCCTGCACCAGGCGATAGCCCTCGGGGAACTGGGTCGGCGACATCTTCACGCCGTTGACCCGCATGGTCGCGTAGTTCATACCGCGGCCGATCCACAGGATCGCGGGCGCGAACACCAGGATCAGCACGTACTGGTTCCACTCGCCGAAGACGAACATCAGCAGTGCGAACAGATACGCCAACGCGGTGGTCAGCACGACCAGGACCAGCAGCGGGATCTCCCAGCTGTGCCGCGCGGGATTGCCGAAAGGCGAAAGCCCCCAGCGTCCGTCGTTCGGCGGCACGCGCGGCGGGGTGTACCCGGCCTGCGGGGCCCAGCCGGGCGGGCCCACGCGCGGATCCCACCCGGTCAGGCCGGTGGCGGGATTCCAGCCGGGATGCCCGGCCGCGGGCGGCTGGTTTAGGTGGGGGCCGCCGGGCGACTGGGCGGGATAGGTACCGGTGACCGGTTGTGCGGGATACGAACCCGTCGGCGGGTACACCGGGTGGCTGCCGGTCGGCGGGTGCGCGGGATGCCCGGCGACCGGCGGCGGAATCGGGTGACCTCCGGTCGGCGGGTGCGCGGGACCGCCGGTGGCGGGCGGGGATTCGCGGTGCGCGACCGGCGGCGGCAGCTCCGGATACCGCTGCCCCGGAGGCCGGGCGGGCTGCGGAGCCTTGACCGGCTCGTCCGCCTTGTCCATGGTGACGGGCGGTTCCGGTTTCGCGGTGTCGTTCTCGGGTCCCCCCACGGAGCCCTCGGCAGGTGTCGGCCCCGGTGCTGCGTTCGGCGGCTGCGACTGATCGTCGGACGTCATGAGATGAACTCTATTCAGTTGTGCCAATGGCGCTACCGCCCGGCGGATTGACGCGCCCGCCGGGCGGATTCGAGCGGCCGGCACACCGGGCCGGAATGGCGGCCCGGGCGTCGGCCGGACCGTCCGCGCGTTATCGGGCGAGCTCGGGTTGCTTCGGCCATTGCGCGGCGGGCGGAACCGGGACCGAACGCGGCGGGCTGGGGCGCAGGAAGAGTTTTCCGTGACGGCTGCGATCGCGCAGCGCCCACATGCGCCAGGTGTGGACCGGGTGGCTGGCCTGGGCATTGGTGAGCCAGACGAAGAATCCGGTTTCGGTGAATGCGCGATCGGCCATTTCATCGAAACCGACCAGAACATTGAGGTATTTGCCGCCGGCGAAGGTCGTCATGGTGGGTGCTGCGCCGGTGTAGCTGTAGCTGTATCCGTGATTGTCGGCGGTGTATTCCTGTGAGCGACTCAACGCGGGTCCGAGGAAGGGAATGAATTGCATGAGAATGGTGCCCAGCTGCCGCCAGTAGGAGGTGTGCCCGGCGGCGATATGGCCGACCTCGTGGCCGATGACGAAGGCCAGCGCCTCGGGTTGCCGTGCGCGCCCGCCGATTTCGAACAGGTCGCTGTACACGGCCACGTACTTGCGGAAGCCGTGCCCGGCCGCGAAGGCGTTGAGCTGCCCGTTGCCCATGATCACGTAGGCGTCCGGCGGCTTCTTCATGCCGAAGCGCGCGGCGGCCTCGGCGACCATGCGATGGGCCTCCGGGAACTGCGTGGGCGACATCTTCACCCCGTACACCCGCGCCTGCGCCCACTGCGAGCCGCGCACGAACCAGATCAGGATCGGCGCGAACGCCAGCAATCCCAGATACACGTTGTCGGTGCCCTTGACCACCGCGTACAGCGAGAACGGATAGGCCACCACGGTCAGCAGCACCACGATCACCAGCAGCGGGATCTCCCAGCTGTGCCGGGCGGGCCTGCCGAACGGCGACAGATCCCGCACCTGCGGATCCCGCGGCAGCGCGGGCGGAATGCGTTGCGGCCGGGTCTCGTCCCGCTCCGCCGGACCCCAGCCGGGCGGACCGGTGCGCGGATCCCAGCCGCTGAGCCCGGTCACCGGGTTCCACGCCGCGCGCTCGGCGGTGCGACTCGTGCCGGGCGCCGGTCCGGCGACGGCCGCCGATGCGGGGGAGTCGGTTTCGTGTTCGTCATAGCGCATGGCGCACCTTCGATTCGAGGGCCTGGTAACGGGGGCGCGCGCCCTCGGCGAGGGGTGCCGCGGGGTACGTGCGCACCCTGTTATTCGGGGTTTCGATCAGTCGGCGTTAATGGGTTCGACACCCCGGTGAACCGGGTGTGCGCGGCCTGACAGAATTGCGGCCATGCGCGTATACCTGGGTGCCGATCACGCCGGCTTCGAACTGAAGAACATCGTCAAGGCTCACCTCGAAGGACAGGGCCACGAGGTCACCGACTGCGGCGCTCTGGAATACGACGCCGTCGACGACTACCCGGCCTTCTGCATCGAGGCCGCCCGCCGCACCGTCGCCGATCCGGGCAGCCTGGGCCTGGTCTTCGGTGGTTCGGGCAACGGCGAGCAGATCGCCGCGAACAAGGTGCCCGGCGCGCGCTGTGCCCTGGCCTGGAGCGTGGAGACCGCTCAGCTCGCGCGCCAGCACAACAACGCCCAGCTGATCGGTGTCGGCGGCCGCATGCACAGCACCGAGGAGGCGCTGGCCATCGTCGACGCCTTCCTGAGCGCCGAGTGGTCGGACGAGGCCCGGCACCAGCGCCGCATCGACATCCTGGCCGACTACGAGAAGACCGGTGTCGCGCCCGAGGTTCCGGCGTACTGATCCGCTCCGCCCGGTAGTCGCCCGCGCCGTCGCGAACTCCTCGTTCGCGGCGGCACCGTCGTTCCGGGGCCCGCGTTCGGGCTGAGCGGCTCGTCCGCTCGCGACGCTCCCCGGTGACGCGGACATCCGTCAGAGAGGGTCGCATCGTGCCCGAGGGCCACACCCTGCATCGCCTGGCCGAGCTGCACGACAAGCGTCTGGCCGGAGGGGTCGTGCGCGTGTCCAGCCCGCAGGGGCGGTTCGCGGCCGAGGCCGCGCGGCTCGACGGCCACGTCCTCGAGCGCGCCGACGCCTGGGGCAAACACCTGCTGCACCACTACGATTCGGGCCTGGTCGTGCACGTGCACCTGGGGCTGTACGGCAAATTCTACGAATCCGCGGTCCCGATGGGCGCTCCCGTCGGCGAGGTCCGCATGCGCATGTTCGGCGACGGGCGCGGGACCGAGCCGTACGGAATAGACCTGCGCGGCCCCAACACCTGCGAGATCCTGCTGGACCCCGAGGTCGACACACTCACCGCGCGCCTCGGCCCCGATCCGCTGCGCGGCGACGCCGACCCGGACCGCGCGTGGTCCCGCATCAGCCGCTCCGCCCGCCCGATCGGCTCGCTGCTGATGGACCAGAAGGTCCTGGCCGGGGTCGGCAACGTGTACCGCGCGGAAGTCCTTTTCCGGCACAACATCTCACCGCATCGCCCCGGCAAGTCGCTGTCCCGCACCGAATGGGACGCGCTGTGGCAGGACCTGGTCGAGCTGATGAAAGTCGGCGTCCGCCGCGGGTTCATGCACGTGGTGCGCCCCGAACACGACAACGGCGCACCCTCCTACGCTCCCGACCGGCCGCGCACGTACGTGTACCGCCGCGCCGGCGAGCCCTGCCGCCTGTGCGGCAGCACGGTCCTGCACTCGGTCATGGAGGGCCGCAACCTCTTCTGGTGTCCCACCTGCCAGCCTCGGTGACCGCACTGCGGGCCGACCGCCCGGATCATTGAGCCGGCTCGGCCGAGTTGGCATCGATTCACGTAGCCGAGCGATAGCTATCGCACGGGACTCGGCCTGAGATCTACGGGTGCCCCGCCGTGGCCGGTGCGCGCCGAACGCCGTACCGGCTACCTCGATCCGGAAGCGGGCTGAGATCGGAGCGCCTGGACCCGGACCTGTGCTTTTGATCAGTCCGAGTCGGGCAATTCTTCGACAGCAGCGCGCGGGCATCGGCATTCCGCGCTCCGGAATCGCACGAGTTATGCAGGCCAATGGTCCCGCGACAGCCCTGGCGAGTGCCCGCCGCTGTTCGGGATCGCGGTCGGCGGTTACGAACCAGAGAATTTCTAGCTATCGTTAGAGATAGGAGTTTTCTCCTGGAAATCTGTGCCAAGGAGTTGATGGAAATGATCGCACGAAGGATTGCCGGCGCGGTGGCCGCGACCGTGGTCGCGTTCTCACTCGGTGTCGCGGGAGCGGCGGTGGCGTCCGCGAGTACGCCGGAGGCCGCACCGGTGGACGGGTCGGTCGGCATTTGTTTCACGATCCCGCTGCCGGGATCCGCTGATCTGTTCTGGTGCCTCTGAACAACTGAACTGATTCTCATCCGGCCCGACCCTTGCGGTCAGGCCGTTCGATCGCGCCGCGTACAGCACCGAACCTCATCGCCGCATCCTCCGAACTGGACGCCGACCAGTATCGCGACGGGCGCATGAGTCAGTCCGTCGATGGGTCCTGGCCGCGGGCGGCGATCCCGATCTTCGACGCTCCCGGCGTGCGGTGGTGGCGCTCGGCCATGGAAGGCCGAACCTGTTCTGCCGGACCGGCTGCCGCCCGGGCTGACGCGCTGACTCGGTCCGAGTAAAAATCCCGCTGCGTGAATATGCCCGTTCGACCGGCGAAGTCACGCCCGGCGGGCTAAATTGGTCGCGCGTCCAGATGGTTGTCCCGCGGCAGCGCGGGTGAACCTCCGGGCGGCAGACCCCGTTGTCCGAAGCGCCTGTTCCGCAGTGTGATTCGAGCGGCGGGTGCAGCGGCGGAGTGGCCCGGGTTGCCGCAGGCCCGCGTCCGATCTCCGCCGGACGGGACCACACGAGAGCAGCAATTCATGCGAAACACCATTCTGACCACCGGATTCATCGGCATCGCAATCGTTCTCGGGGGCGGATCCGCCGCGGCCGTGCCACTCACCGTGGAAGACGCGAGCGTGAGCACGGTCGACCCCGTCGAGAACGCGGAAGCCCCGGCTGCGGCCCCGGGCGCGGCCTGTCCGGAGGCCTTCCTCACCGGATCGGCCAAATCCGGTGCTACCGGGTCGATTACGGGCTCCGCGATCGGATTCCTCGGCGGATCCTCGGCCGGACCCCAGGCCGGCTCCGCCGCCGGTGCGACCAACGGGATCCTCAACGGCCTGGCCGCGGGTTCCGGTGGCGGAGCTGCCAATTGCGCGCTCACCGAGCTGGGCAACAACGGACCGGATGCCCTGACCGGCTCGACCGAGGGGCCGGGCAAGGGCTACCTGACAGGTTCGGCCGCCGGCTTCAACTCCGGTTCCCGCAACGGTCTGCCGAGCGGTCTCGGAATGAGTGTGCTCTCGGGCCTGTTCGGTGCTCTGACAAGCGGTTCCGCGAAGTAGGCGGGTGTCGGCGGGAACCGGTAGCGGTTCCCGCCGACCTTTGCACACCGTGCGTTATAGGCTCGCTGGCGGCGCGGCGGAATGCACGACGATGGCGGCCCGTCGGTACCAGCGATCCACGGTGTTGCCCTCGTTGCCCATGTAGCCGGTGAGCCGGTATCCGAAGGGTTCCAGCGGGGAACCCGTTGTCCCGGGGCAGAGTTCGTCGTCGTGGACGTACTGTCCCTCCGACGTCGTGATCGCGCCGGCGCGATCCATCCACCACTTCAGCGTGATGGTCGGACCGTAGGAATCGCCGAGCACGACCTCGGCCAGGTACTCCGGATGGTCGGCGGGCCGGTCATTCCCGTGATCGAAATCGGCGCCGTAGTAGTCCTCTTCGCCGTCGATGGACTCCCAGTTCTCCTCGACGAGGGTCCAGGTGTTCTCGACCAGTTCCCATCGACGCCGGCGTCCGCACATCCATTCCTCGTCCTCGAGGTAGTCGCACGCGTTCGCCTCCCGCACTTCGGCGAGTGCCAAAGTGGGCTGGTAGCCGCTATTTTCGGCGGCCGCGACGAGGGCGGCCGCCCGCGCCGCGTCGACCCCCTTGAGCTGATCCCAGCCGATGCCGCGCTGTGAATACTGGTGTTCGAGCAGGTAGACCAGGCGGGTGGGCGGCTGGTGCTCGGGGCCGTCGCCGCGACGCCACTTCGGCATCGGAACGGGTGTGGTGAAGTACTCGCGCACGAGTTCGGCGAGCGCGCCGACGTCGCCGCCGCCCGTGTCGCTACCGCCGGCGGCGGCGATCAGGTTGTAGGTCAGCGTGATTCGATAGCCTTCGGTGACCGGCAGCACCTCGTGATCGCAGTCCGCGTAGAAGGCGACCAGGGCGAGCTCGCCCGGCGCGCCGGCATCGCTCACCCGCTCTCCCCGATGCTCCACCACCAGCTCGCCGCCGCTGAACTCCGAGGGCATGGTCACCACCAGCGTGCCGATCATGCCCTCGGCCTTCTCCGAATCCTGGTGCCGGTGGAAGAACTGCCCCTTCTCGTACACCAGCATCGAATGCAGCTCGGCCGACAGCGTGCGGTCCGCCGGCAACCCGAGGTCGGCCCGCACGGTGTCCAGGATCGGCGCGAGCGCTGTGCCCCAGCGCTTTTCGTCGATGCGCACGAGTTCGCGCGGCACCTGCCAGGTATCGCGCACGCTCGTGTCGAGCAGCGTCTGCTCGCGCAATCCGTAGTGCGCCGGCCGCGCGACCGAGCACAACTGCCGCGCCTGTTCCGGCGATACGGGCCAGCTCAGCACGCCCACCCCCGCGACCTCGAGTTCGAGATCGGCGGCCGGCGCGGTGCGGCGGGTGGCGTACGATCCCGTCGTCCGCGTCGCGTCCAGCAATGTCCCGATCGTCGCGAGCGTCTGCACCGTCATTCTGTTCTCCCAGCCCCGGCATTCTCGTAATGCCGCCTCGGCCAGCAGTATTACCGAGCCCGCCGACAATCCCGAATCAGCGGTCCCGGGGCGGGGACAGGTGGCCGCGCCGGGATCAAGCGGTGGGCGCGGGCGGGGAAGCAGGGAAGTCGAACGCCGCGACCAGGTCCGGATCGTGGAACGCGCACACGCGGCTGATCCCGGTGGGGGTGGCGGTCAGGAGGACGATGCCGGCGGCGTGAAAAGCGTTCGCGTCCCGGTGGTACAGCACCGCGGCGGGCTGGCCGTTCGCCGCGGTGGGCGTCAGCCGCCAGGCTCCCGGGATGTGCAGAACCTGCGTGCGCAGCAGGTGCAGGCAGTTCTCCCGGCCGGCGCGCCAGTCCGGGAAGGGTGTCGCCTCCAGGGTGGCGTCGGTGCGCAAAACCTGTTCCAGCAGTTCGACATCGGAGTGTTCGAAGGCCGCGATGTAGGCCCCCAACAGCGCCCGCGCCCGGGGATGGTCCGGATCCAGCAGCCGGGTGGGTGCGGGTTCGAGCTCGCGCAGCCGGGCGCGGGCGCGTTGCAGGCCGCTCTTCACCGCCGCGGTCGTGGTGCCGAGGATGGCCGCCGTCTCCGCGGCCGAGAAGTCGAGCACCTCACGCAGCAGGAGAATCGCGCGCTGGCGAGCGGGCAAATGCTGCAGGCTCGCGATCAGGGCCAGCCGCAACGATTCCCGGGTGATCACGGTGTCGGCGGGGTCGTCGGGCCCGGGGGCCGCCCAGCTGTCCGGAAACGGCTCGAGCCAGGAAACATCGTGTGGAGCAGTGTGATTCGTTGCCCCCGCGAGTCCATCGACTGGTCCGGAGAGGCCCGAGGGCAGGACCCTGACGCGCGCGGGGCGCAAAGCCGTCAGGCAGACGTTGGTTGCGATTCGGTAGAGCCAGGACCGAACCGAGGCGCGGCCCTCGAAATTCGGGTAGCCGCGCCAAGCCCGCAGATACGTCTCCTGCACCAGATCTTCGGCATCCTGCGCGGAGCCGACCATGCGGTAGCAGTGCGCCAGCAGTTCCCGGCGGAACGGCGCGGTGTCCGCGGCGAACCGGTCCGGGTCGGCCATCCGCTGGGGCACCGGCATGGACCGAGTGTAGGACCCGGGGGTGGGTACGAGTCCCGTCGTAGCCGATCCGCTCGTCATGTGCACTCCTTCGTCCGGGCGGTCCGGGTGGACCGTCTCCGGTAGTGACCACCGCGGCGGCGAAAAGGAATCGAAGCCCAGGTCAGCGCGGCGTCACGGCAGCAGCGCGAGCTTGCCGACGGTAGTCCGGGCAGCCAGGCCGGCCAGTGCCTTCGGCCCATCGGCCAGGTCGAAAGCGACCGGGCGCACCGGGGTCAGGACCTCGGCGCGGATGAGCTCGGACAGCTCGGCCTTGAGCGCGCCGAACAGTCGCGGCGCGGACCGCGCCAGCACCCCGACATTGCAGCCGATGAGCTGAATGTGATTGCGGTACACCAGCTCCCAGTTGGAGACGATGGCCTCTCCGCCCGCCAGTCCGTACACCACCACCCGCCCGGTCACGGGCCGCGCCGCTGCCAGGCTCCGCGCGAAGGTGTCGCCGCCGGCGCATTCGAGCACCAGATCCGCGCCCGCGCCCCCGGTCAGTGCGCGCACGCGCGCGACGAGATCGGCATCGCCCGACTCCACCACGTGCTCGGCGCCCAGCGCCAGCACGGTCTCGTGCTTGCTCGCGGCGGCGACCGCGATCACCCGCGCGCCGTAGTGCCGGGCCAGGGTGACCGCGGCCTGTCCGGTCGCTCCCGCCGCGGCGTGAATCAGCACGGTCTCCCCGGCGGAGACTCGGCCCAGGGTGCGCAGCGCCGCCAGGGCGGCGGGCCAGTTCACCCCGAGTCCCAGCGCCTGCTCGGGCGTCCAGCCGGGCGGCACGGGGACGGCGGTGGCGGCGGGCAGTGTCATGTACTCGGCGAACGCGCCGTTTCCGATCCCGGCGACGAGAACGCCGAGCCCGGGATCGGTTACCGCCGATCCCCGTTCGATCACTTCCCCGACCGCTTCGAATCCCGCCGTGTACGGCGGTCGCGGGCCACCGCCGAACGTGCCGTACGACCGGGAGACATCGGCGAAGTTCACCCCGGCCGCTCGCACCCGGATCAAGACCTCCGCCGCACCCGGACGCGGTACCGGAGCATCGTGCACGAGCCGCATGTCCTGCGGTCCGTCGAACGAATTCTGCTGCAGGGCACGCATGGTGATCGGTAGTCGCATAGCGGTGCCTTTCCCCTCGTGTGCGGCCGCATCGCCGGGCCGCACCCTCGCACAGGTAGACCGCGGTGACGGCGCGAAGGAATCGGCCGGGCTCGTCAGCGCGCCCAGGGAGCGAGGATCGGCGGCTGGCCGGGGATCAGGCCGTGTCCGCCGACCGGGAGGACGACGACGGCCTCGAACGGCTCGCCGTTCGGGTTGGACATCGCGAACAGCTGGTGGGCAGGGACTATCAGGGCGTCTCCGGCTGCGACGGTGAAGGTTTCGTCGTTCATGGTGACCGTCATGGAGCCGGAGAGGGCGATGAAGATCTCCTCGCGGTCCAGGGAGTGTGCGGGTGCGGTGGTCTCGGGTTTGATGGACAGCCGCCAGGCGCTGTTCTCGGTGGAGCCGCGGCTCGGGGCGGCCAGGCCGATGAAGGTGGCGTGGTCGTTCTCGAAGCGGGGAGCCTGGTCGGCGGTGACGAGTGGCACGGTGTCTCCTCGGTTGTCTGGGGAAGCGGTGTTCGGGGCTACTGGGCCCAGGGCGGGGCGACACGGTCGCCGCCCGGCGCCTGCGCGTAAGCGCCCACGGGCAGGATCGCGACGGCTTCGAAGGGTTCCGCGCCGGGCACGGCGAGCCGGAAGTTCGTGTGCGCCGGGATGATCAGCGCGTCACCGGCGTTCAGCTCGCGCGTCTCGCCGTCGAGGGTGATCTCGGCGCGGCCGGCGAGGGCGATGAAGATCTCCTCGCGCGAGACCGAGTGCTCGTGGCCCGGGTTGCCCGCCGCCAGGGTGAAGCGCCAGACGCTGTTCTCGGTGGAACCCCGGCTCGGGGCGGCGAGGCCGACGGCGGTCATGCCGGGGCCGGTGAACGTGGGTGCGTCGGTGGACTTGATGAGCGGCATTGCGGTGTCTCCTAACATTCACGCAAGATGTTCAACCAAGGTATTCAACTAAAGTTGAACAACTAGAGTTGAACATATTCGCGAGAGAGGAGTCAAGGGTGGATTTCGGCATTCTGCTCGGCCGGGCGTACCAGGGCTTCGTGGCCGACCTGCACGCGCACATGGCCGAGCGCGGGCATCGCATGCTGGGCGCATCGTACGGCTACGTGATGCGCGCGCTGGACGAGAAAGCGCTCACCGCAAGCCAACTGGGGGAGCGGCTGGGCATCACGGCGCAGGGCGCGGCCAAGGTCGTGGACGAGATGGTGCGATACGGCTACGTCGAGCGCCGCCCGGACCCGGGCGACAAGCGCGCCAAACTCCTGCACCTGTCCGCGCGGGGCGTCGATCTGCTGGAGACCGTGCGCGCCTTCCACACCGCATACGAGAACGACCTGATCGCGCGCATGGGCGCGGATCAGGTCGCGACGGTTCGGGCGGTGCTGGGCGAGATCGCGAGCACGGACCAGCCCGGATTCCGCCCGCTGTGAACGGGCCTATCCGGGGCTGGTGACCGCCGCCGAACGCCGGGCCAGCAGCAGGTACATGCCCGCCGCGAGCAGCGCCGCCCCGGCCAGGATGTAGCCGTCCCCCGGAATGTGCTGCCACCACGCCCATCTCAGCTCGCGATCGTCCCCGTTCGGTACCAGCCCGGGCCCGATCAGGAACAGCGCCGCGAACCCGGCGATCATGGCGATGGGCACGCGGCCCGGCCGCGTGCTCGCCCACGCTCCGGCGGCCACCAGCGCCGGGCCCACCCACACCCAGTGGTGCGTCCAGGACACCGGTGAGATCAGCAGCAGCACCGCCGCGTTCACGAACAGCGCGACGACCGAGTAGACGGTCACCGGCGCGCTCGCGGCCAGGCGCTCCAGGCCGAACAGGTGATGGATCAGCGCCGCGCCGAGGCAGGTCACCACCACCGCCAACCCGAGCCACACGGCCGTGGAGATCGTGTGCGGCAGCCCGAGCCGGAAGATCGTGCCCTTGATCGACTGATTGCCGACGTAGTGCGGCGACCCGATGCGATTGGTGTCGCTCACGGCGTGGAACCAGTACGCGCGGGATTCCTTGGGGAACACCACGAATCCCGCTCCCACGACGGCCGCCGCGGTGAGCGCCGCCCGGCCCGCGGCCTTGAAGTCACCACGAATCAGGAAGAACAGCACGAAGGCCGCCGGGGTCAGCTTGGTCACCGCGGCGATGCCGATGAGCACCCCGCGCGGCCAGCGCGGCTTCACGCTGAGGGTGTCCAGCGCGACCGCCGCCATGAGGATCAGATTGATCTGCCCGAACCACAGCGTGGTGCGGACCGGCTCCACCGCCAGCAGCGCCACCACGGCCGCCGTGCTGATCGTGGCCTTGGCGCGGGCGTCGAGATCGGGCCGGATGCGCGAGAGCACCAGCCAGATCGTCACCCCGAGACTGCCCAGGGAGCTCGCCGTCACCGCGAATTCGGCCAGCCACAACGGCATGAGCGCGAGCGGGATCATGAGCACGGCCGCGGACGGCGGATAGGTGAACGGCAGATTGGTGTGCCCGGCGACCGGCAGGATGGGACCGTACAGTTCGCTGTGGTGCAGCCAGGCTCGGGTGGCGACCTGATAGACCTGCAGGTCCAGAAATCCGTGCAGCGCCGAGACCAGCGCGACGATGGAGATCGAGAGCACGATACCGAGCACGATCGGGATGCGCGGAATGTAGCTGTGTTCATCGGACTTCGGTGTGCGCGGCAAGCTTCCCCGCCCCGTGCGCATCGTGATCATTCGGCCGACACTAACCTTTCGGCTTTCGCATAAGTTGTCCGGATTGCATTGTGCAAGTGGCTAATTGATGGCTAGCGGTTGTCCCGCGCGGCCGCCCCACCGGGCCGCTCGACTCTCCGGCGCGGCGAACCAGGTCGCGTGGAAGGTGAACACCACCGCGCCCAGCACGCCCAGGACGACCAGTCCCGACGGGACGGGATGATCGGCCATGGTGGTCGCCAGGAATCGGTAGGACAGCAATAGCCCGGCGAATACGGCGATTCCGAGCACGACCGCGCGGACCCGGTACCGGTTCCACCCGCGCTCGGGATCACGCAGCGCCGATTCCACGGTCAGGCACAGCACCGCGCCCGCCACCAGATCGACGCCGTAGTGATAGCCGAAACCCAGCGTCGCGAGCAGCGTGCCCACCAGCCAGAGTCCGCCCGCCCAGCGCAGCCATCGCGGTCCGACGCGCGAATGGATGAACAGCGCCAGCGCCCAGGCGGTGTGCATGGACGGCATGCAGTTGCGCGCGGTCTCGGTGTCGAAGGGCAGCGCCGCGGGTGTGAAGCTCAAGGTGGGCAGGACGTTCGGCCAGTCGCCGAGTTGCAGGCCGTTGCCTTCGGGCCCGTAGGCGAACACCGGGCCGACGACCGGGAACAGCACGTAGATCAGCGGCCCGATCATGCCGAGCACGAGGAAGGTGCGCAGCAGATTGTGCCGGGGCCAGGGGCCGGTCGTCACCCCGCGCAGCTGCCACACCGCGACCACCATCGCCGCCACGGGCAATTGGATGTAGATGACGTGCAGGATGGCTTTCGGGATCGCGCCCCCGGCCTCGAGCAGCGCGCCGACCACCCAGGACGGTTCGCCCAGCGCGTGATCGGCGAGCAGGAGATACGGGTCGAGGACGTCCGGGCCGGCGGCGATGCTGATCATCAGCCAGGTGTCGGCCAGTTTGGACGCCATGATCAGCAGCACGCCGAAGGCGATGGCGCGCATGGCCGCTCGCCGCGGGGGACCGTGCCAGCGCGCGACGGTCAGCGCCAGACCCGTCAGGGCGAGTGTGGGCCCGGTGCCGATCGAGACGTGCCAGCCGCACAGCAGTTGCAGTCCGAGGGTGAGCACGTCGAGGAGGACGGCCGCGCCCAGGGTGATGACCCGCAGGCGGGCGGGCACGCCCACGCACGCCAGCCCGAGGCCGGCCCAGGACACGAACGCCGACTGCGGATTGCCCAGGAAATCGGCGACCAGGCTCAGCAGGGGACCGAGGTGCCCGTGCGTCGAGGCCCAGAATTGCGATCCGCCCAGCAGGACCGCCGCCACGCCCAGCGCGGCGAGCGGGATCACCCGCGCATCCGTTCTCTCGCCGGACGACACCTCGCCGGCCGCGTTCACCTGAGGGTCGACCAGCACCGTCAATCCCTAACACAGGGGAAACGGAGGCACAAATTCCGGTTAGCGCCCGGGAAACTCGAGCCGGATGATCAGCGTGTCCCGAAGGACGTGCCGGGGCGGTGGCGCGAGGCCGGGACGCCCCGCCGGCGGAGACAGGCGGTAGAACGCCCGGCCGGCGGTCTGTGCCCGGAGCTTCGGGGCCTAGAACCCGCCGTCGAACCCGCCGCCGTCGAACCCCCCGAAATCCCCGAATCCGCCGCCGGCATCGGAGCCGGGGTCGATATAGCCGCCCTGATCGCCGTAACCGGGGTCATACCCGGCGTCGGCGGTGCCGGGGTCGTAGCCGCCGTCGCCCGCGCCCGCGTCCAGGCCGTCCTGATACCCGTCGCCGTAGCCGGATTCGAAGGCGGCCGAGTCGTATCCGACCCCGGACATGCCGGAGAACAGGGAACTGAACAGCAGCGCCGATCCGACGCCCCAGGCGCCCGCGACCAGGGCCGTGCGCCACCAGGGTTCGGAGTACCAGCCCGCGGGGACCGGGCGGCCCGCCACGCGCCCGCCGGGGTAGTAGTTCGGCGTCTGTGGCGAGGGACCCGGCGAGGCCGCGATCTCGCGGCCGTCGTAATCGATGACGCGCTCCTCGCTGACCCGGCCCGCCGCGCGCTGCCCGTCGAGTTCGGGGACGGCGGGTCCGGGATCCATGCCCGTGGCCGCGCGCGCGGCGCGGACGTAGTAGAGCCCTTCCAGGGCGGTCTCTTTCGCGAGTCCGGCCTGGGCGGGCGTGGCGGCCTGGTCGATCTGCGAGCCCGCCGCGGTGAAGCGTTCGGCGGCGTCGGCCAGGGCCTGCCGGGAGGGAGCGTCCGATCCGGTGAGCTGATACACCTGCCCGCCGAGGCGTTCGATGACCCGCCGGGCGTCGGCCTCGGCGTCGGCGAGCCTGGTGCTCGCGCGGGACCGTTGCCCGCGATTGACCACCAGGACCGCGAGCAGCACGCCGACCATGACGAGGAGTAGTACTACAACCGTGGCCACGATGATCAGCTTACGCGGCAGCAATAACTGACAAGTTGCTCAAGCCGATTGCCGATCGACGGGGGTCAGCCCGCCACTGCCGCGAAACGTGCCCCCGGGTTCTCTGAATCGACCTCCTCGTCGAGGTCCGACATGGCGAACTGGCGTTTGCCCGCCGTCTTGGCGGTGTACATGGCCCGATCCGCGCTGCGCAGCAGATCGGCGAAGTCGCACTCGCGCCCGGGCGGGCAGAACGCCGACCCGACGCTGGCCGAGGCGGGCACCGGGCCCGCCGCGGTGAGCACCGGTTCGCACAGTGCCGCGAGCACCCGGACGGCCAGTTCGGGCAGTATGTTGCGGCGCGCGGCCAGGGCGACCACGAACTCGTCGCCGCCGTACCGGGCGATGACCGTCTCGGGCGGACAGGCCGCGCGCAGCCGCTGGGCGATGGCGACCAGGACCTCGTCACCCACCGAATGCCCGTAGCCGTCGTTGATCTGCTTGAAGTCGTCCAGATCGATCAGCAGCAGCCCGACCCCGCGCGAGGGATCGGTGGACATCATGCGCACCCGCTCCTTGAGCAGCGAGCGGTTGGCCAGATCGGTGAGCGCGTCGTGGGTCGCGTCGTGCCGCAGCCGGGTCTGCAGCGCGGCGATCTCCTGTACCCGCACCGATACCGCTTCGGTCAGGCTCCGTTCCTGCTGGGCGAGCGCGCGCTGCTGCAGCGCCTCGGCATAGCTGTCGATGGCCTGGCTGGCGATGAACGGCCAGCGCGTGGCGATGAGCGATCCGGGCTCCCCGGGCGCGAGCCCGAGCAGGGCGCGACTTGCCGGCGCGAGCATGCGGGTCCGGTCGAACGGCGACTCGGCGAGGCGATGGCCGATGGCACGGGCGGCGGGCACCGGAAACGGTTCGGACCCGGCCAGTTCCAGGAGGTCATCGATGACGCGGCCGAAGATGCGGTGCATGTCCTCGGGTGGTAGTTCGGGACCGCCGCCCGCACCGTTCGGGTGGACCGCCCGCACCCACTCGCGGATGGTGGCCGTGACAACGATGGTGGTTCGAGTGTCGATTCGGATGGGCATGCGCGCTCACCCTGCGTCGTGCATAAGGTCGGAGCCAGCGGCCGTGCCGGTGACACCTCTCAGATCGAACTGTCTACCTTGCGGTCGGCATGTTCGGTGCATGCTCACCGCCCCCTTTCCAGATACACCCCCGCGTCCGGACAAAAAGGATCCTAGCAAGCCACCCGGCATCGAAATACCCTGTTTCAGAACGGGTTCCCGCTGCCTCGCGAATGGCGATCGGATGCGTTATCGCTCGGGGGCCTCCGGTGTTACACACTTTTTCGGCGCGCTGACGCGACTCGCCGCAGCCCGTCCGTGAGCGGGGGCGACCTGGGTGAACGCGGCCCGATTGGCATATGCGGAGTGAGGTTCGGTACAGTGCTCTCGCAAGCCGCACCGGTTCCGGTGGGTGTGCACGCGGGTGTAGTTCAATGGTAGAACTTCAGCCTTCCAAGCTGATAGCGCGGGTTCGATTCCCGTCACCCGCTCTTCTCCCGTCCGCGGGGATGTCCCGCCGACGAGGCCGGACGGGTTACGGGGTGTAGCGCAGCTTGGTAGCGCATCCGCTTTGGGAGCGGAGGGTCGCAGGTTCAAATCCTGTCACCCCGACCATCTTTCACTCTTCTGGGAACAGGTTTCAGAAGTCTGTTGTGTCCCGCCCGGGGGATTCGTTCGGTGGGGGCGATTCGCGGGTTTTTCCCGGCCTGCGGTGTGCTCGAGATCACGGCTGGTGCAAGGGATCTCGACAGACTGCTCGGCATGTCGCGCCCGGCGCGTCGGGGTGATCACGAGTCGTGGGCCCAATCGTCGCCGTGTTCGTGGCGCAGGTGCTCGGCCAGGATCGCGGCTTGGGAGCGGCGGGCCAGGCCCAGTTTGCCCAGCAGGGCCGAGACGTAGTTGCGAATCGTCTTCTCCGAGAGGAACACCTGGGCGGCTATCTGCTTGTTGCTCAGCCCCTGACCGATCAGGGCCAGGATCTGGCGTTCGCGGTCGGTGAGGTCGGCGGTCGCCAGCGGGCCGGGAGTGGCCGGGCGGGCGGTGAGTTCGGCCGCGACGTCCGGATCGATGAGGGTTTCCCCGGCGGCCACGCGGCGAATCGCGTCGACCAATTGCGGTCCGCGAAGCTGTTTGAGGACATAGCCTTTGGCGCCGGCCAGCACCGCGCCCAGCAGGGCCTCGTCATCGGAGAACGAGGTCAGCATCAGCACGTTCAGGTCCGGCAGCTCCGAGAGCAGGTCGCGGCAGACGCTGATGCCGTCGCCGTCCTCCAGGCGCACGTCCAGCACCGCGACGTCGGGGCGCACGGCGGGAATCCGGCGCAGCGCCTCGGCCGCGCCGCCGGCTTCCCCGGCGACTGCGATGTCGCCCTCGGCCTCGAGCAGATCCTGGAGCCCGCGCCGCACGATCTCGTGATCGTCGAGCAGGAAGACGCGGATCTTTCCTGAGCTGTCCACCCGGTCATCCTCGCAGGTCACCGGGCTCTAGCCGGGGATCGGACGCGGCGAGCGGCGATCCGCATCAGCCACCCGCCGCGTTCCTTTCCGGCACCGGGACGTTGTTGGCCCGGTGCGGTCTCTAATACGCGATCAGGCCCTGTTCGCGAAAGGTCATGCGCGCCCGTTCGACCTGCGCCGCCGTGGGCGCCGGGGTGTCGGCGAGTACGAACCTGCGGCCCAGCTCCGCCCATTTGGCGCTGCCCAGGGTGTGGAAGGGCAGGACGTCGACGCGGTCCACGACGCCCAGCCCGGCCGCGAAACGCGCGACGGTCTCGACTTCCGCCGGTGCGTCGGTGATGCCCGGCACCAGGACGTAGCGCACCCACACCGGTGTGCCCCGGGCGGCGAGGCGCTCGGCGAAGCGCAGTGTCGGGTCCAGATCACGGCCGGTGAGCCGGCGATAGGTCTCGGGCTGCCCGGCCTTGATGTCCAGCAGCACCAGATCTGTGGCGTCCAGCAGTTCGTCCGAGGCCGCGCGCCCGAGGAACCCGGAGGTGTCCAGGGCCGTGTGCAGGCCGAGCTCCCGGAAACCGCGCAGCAGCGCGCTCGCGAACCCGGGTTGCTGCAACGGCTCTCCGCCGCTGACGGTCGCGCCGCCACCGCTCGCGGTGATGAACGGCACGTATTTGGCGGCCTCGCCCAGCATGTCGTCCGCGTCGCACCGAATTCCGTTGCCCCGCGCCCAGGTATCGGGGTTCTGGCAGTACAGGCAGCGCAGCGGGCACCCGCTGAGGAAGGCGACGAACCGCGTGCCCGGCCCGTCCACGCCCGTGGAGATGTCCCAGGAGTGCACCGAACCGGTGACCGGTGCGAGGGCGGCGGTCATCACAGACTCGCGTGGAAGGTGCGATTGATGACGTCGAGTTGCTGTTCGCGGGTCAGGCGCACGAAGTTCACGGCATAGCCCGAGACGCGAATCGTCAACTGCGGGTACTTCTCCGGATGCTCCATGGCATCGGTGAGGGTGTCTTTGTCCAGGACGTTCACGTTCATGTGGAAGCCCCGGGTGGCGATGTACCCGTCCAGGATGCCGACGAGATTGCCGACCCGTTCGGTGGCCGTGCGGCCCAGGCCCTGCGGGGTGACGGTGGTGGTGAGCGAAATGCCGTCCCGTGCGTGCTCGTACGGCAGCTTGGCCACGGACATGGCCGAGGCCACGATGCCGTGCCGATCCCGGCCGTTCATCGGGTTCGCGCCCGGGGAGAACGGCTCGCCCGCCCGCCGGCCGTCGGGCGTGTTGCCGGTCTTCTTGCCGTACACCACATTCGAGGTGATGGTGAGCACCGATTGGGTGTGCTCGGCACCGCGATAGGCCGGGTAGGCGCGAATCTTGGCCATGAACCGCTGTACGAGTTCGGCGGCCATGGCGTCGACCCGATCGTCGTTGTTGCCGTACGCGGGGAACTCACCCTCGATGCGGTAGTCCACCGCCAGCCCGGTGTCGTCGCGCAGCACATGGACTTTCGCGAACCGGATGGCCGAGAGCGCGTCCGCGGCCACCGCCAGCCCGGCGATGCCGCAGGCCATGGTGCGGCGCACGTCGGTGTCGTGCAGCGCCATCTCGATGCGTTCGTAGGCGTATTTGTCGTGCATGTAGTGAATGACGTTGAGCGCGTGCACATAGGTCCCGGCCAGCCAGTCCATGAGCCCGTCCAGCGCCAGATCGACCTCGTGGTAGTCGAGTACGTCCGAGGTGATCGGTGTGAAACCGCGTGCGACCACCGTGCCGGTGCGCTCGTCGCGCCCGCCGTTGATGGCGTACAGCAGCGTCTTGGCGAGATTGACTCGCGCGCCGAAGAATTGCATCTGCTTGCCGACCTCGGTCGCCGAGACGCAGCAGGCGATGGCCGTGTCGTCGCCCGAGACCTGGCGCAGCAGCTCGTCGGATTCGTACTGGATCGAACTGGTGTCGATGGAGACCCGTGCGCAGAAACGCTTGAAGCCCTCGGGTAGTCGCGGCGACCACAGCACGGTCAGATTGGGTTCGGGGGCCGGGCCGAGGTTGTAGAGGGTCTGCAGCAGCCGGAAGCTGGTGCGCGTCACCAGCGGTCGCCCGTCCACGCCGAGTCCGCCGATCGATTCGGTGACCCAGGTGGGGTCGCCGGAGAACAGCTCGTCGTACTCGGGGGTGCGCAGGAAACGCACGATGCGCAGCTTGATCACGAAGTCGTCGATCAACTCCTGGGCGTACTCCTCGGTGATCAGCCCGGCGACCAGGTCGCGCTCGAGGTAGACGTCGAGGAAGTTGGCGACGCGGCCCAGCGACATCGCCGCGCCGTTCTGCTCTTTCACCGCGGCCAAGTAGGCGAAGTACAGCCACTGGATGGCCTCGCGGCCGGTGGCGGCGGGCCGCGAGATGTCGAAGCCGTAGGCGGCCGCCATGCGCTTCAGCTCGTCCAGCGCGCGGATCTGCTCGCTGACTTCCTCACGCAGCCTGATGGTTTCGTCGTCGGCCCAGCGGGCGTCCAGGGCTGCGTGATCGGCGCGCTTGGCGGCGATCAGCCGATCCACGCCGTAGAGCGCGACCCGGCGGTAGTCGCCGATGATGCGCCCGCGCCCGTAGGCGTCCGGCAGGCCGGTGATGATGCCCGCGCCGCGGGCGGCCCGGATGTCGGCGGTGTAGGCGTCGAAAACGCCGTCGTTGTGTGTCTTGCGGTACGTCGTGAAGATCTCCGCGACCCGCGGATCCTCCTCGACGCCGTAGGCGCGCAGGCTCGACCGCACCATGCGGTAGCCGCCGTTGGGCATGATGGCGCGCTTGAGCGGCGCGTCGGTCTGCAGGCCGACGATGAGTTCGGCCCCGGCGTCGATGTAGCCGGGCGCGTGCGCGGTGATTGTCGAGGGGGTGTGCTGGTCGACGTCGAGGATGCCGCGCTCGCGTTCGGCGGGAAACAGGGCGCCGAGCTTTTCCCACAGCCGCAGCGTGCGGTCGGTCGGGCCGCACAGGAAGCCGTCCGCGCCTTCGTAGGGTGCGTAGTTCTGCTGGATGAAGTCCCGCACGTCGATCTCGTTGCGCCACCGGGCGCCCCGGAACTCGTCCCAGGCGCCGAGACGGGTCACGTTTTCGATCATGGTCATTGCGGGCTCCTTCGCGGGTCGGTCCGGTGCTGTCTCCAGCCTGCTGCGGTCCGACACTCCCGCACAGAGACAAATGTCCCGAGGTAGCCAGTGAGTAACCTCTCGTTATGCCGACCGATCCGTGGGGTGGGGTTCCGGATGAATTGCGCGGTTTGTCCGCACCGCGCGAGCGCCTGCACGATCTGGTCGAAGCCGTGTACGCAGTGGTCTCGGACCTGGATGTGGCCGTGGTGCTCCGCCAATTGGTAGCGGCGGCCACCCGATTGGTGAACGCCGACTTCGGTGCCCTGGGTCTGCTGGACCCCGAGAGCGACCCCGGCGACCGCGCGCTGGCGGAGTTCATTCAGGTCGGAATGGACGCGGCGACCGTGGCCGCCATGCCGGGCTGGCCCCGGGGGCGCGGGGTGCTGGGGGTGGTGCTGGCCGGCGAGCGCCCGGTGCGGCTGGACGATGTCGCCGTGCACCCGGCGTTCGAGGGCTGGCCGCCCGGGCATCCGGTGATGCGGGGATTCCTCGGCGTGCCGGTGCGCTACCGGGGCCGGGTGCTGGGCGACCTGTATCTCGCCAGTGCCCGCCCGGGCGCGTTCACCGCCGAGGACGAGCGGATCATCGAGGCGCTCGCGGTGATCGCGGCGGTGAAGATCGCGAATGTGCGCATGTACGAACAGGTCCAGCGGGACGCGGTGCGCAGGCACGAGGATTCGATCACCATCGCGGTGATGAGCGATCGGGACCGGATCGCCAGGGATCTGCACGATTCGGTCATCCAGCGCATCTACGCGGCGGGGCTCACCGCGCAGGGCGCACTCCGGCTCGAACCCGCACCGGAGGTCACGGAGCGACTCGAGCGCGTGGTGGCGGCGCTGGACGAGACGATCCAGGACATCCGGGCGACCATCTTCTCGATCCGGTCACCGGCGCCCGGTGTCGCGGGATTGCGCGGGGAGATAGCGGAATTGGCAGCCTCGGCGGCAGCGCACCTGGGTTTCACCCCCGCGCTGGAGCAGACGGGGCCGATCGACGGGGTGCCCGGGGATATCGCCGGGCAGGCGCTGGCGGTATTGCGCGAGGCGCTGTCCAATACCGTCCGGCACGCGCACGCGACGCGCGTTGATATCGCCGTTTCGGTTGAATTGGGCCATTTGCGAATTTCGGTCGCCGACAATGGCATCGGCCTCGGCGACAATGGACTCGGAGACACCGCGCATCGCGGGGGATTGCGGAATATGGCCGAGCGCGCGCGGGCGCTCGGCGGAGAACTCGACCTGTCGCCCGGGATGGACGGCCGGGGCGCGACCGTCCTGTGGCACGTACCGTTGCCCGGCTGAGGGTGTGCCGCCCCGGTGCTCGGGGCGGACTCTCTGTGCCCCCGGCTAGTTCGGCTGCGTGGAAACGCCGGGCTGGGCGGCGGGCTGGGCCGCGGGCTGCGGGTCGGCCGCGGGGATCTGCCGGCGGTCCGACCACTTGGTGGTGTCGCTCGGCGCGTTCATCGTGGCGAGCAGGTCGATGCCCGCGGCGATCAGGGTCGGGCCGCCCACCGCGAGCGTGCCGATGATGCCACCCGCCGCCGCGCCGGTGGTCAGGCCCGGAATGCAGCCCGCGACCAGGGTGGCGATGCAGCCGATGGTGGCGCCGATCGCGGTGCCGATGAACCCGCCGATGGTGGTGGCCAGGCCGAACTGGGTGATGAACGCGTTCAGCGCGCGGTCGTTCTCCAGCTGCGAGGCAACGGGTTTCACGGTCAGCGGGCCGGCGAGTTCGAGCCCGGCGGGCTTGGCGGCGGTGAGCGTGAGCACGGTGTTGTGCTGCTCCAGCAGCGGTGTGACCGGGATGGCGACGCCGCCCACGCGGAAATCCAGCGGCAGGGTCAGCAGAATGCCGCCCCGCGAGTCCTTCACGTCGACCACGGTCACCGCGTCGGCGGGGGCGACCGCGGCGCCGTCGGCGGCGAACAGCGCGCCGTCGCGCTCGACGAGGCGGGTGGTGATCCCGGCGGCCAGATCGGCGCTGCGGGCCTTGGAGAGTTCGAACATGCCGCTCTCTAGCGTGGTGACGACCGACTTGTCCACGAGCTTGGCCGAGTAGGCGATGCTCGCGGAGTCGGCGGGCTCGGCGTGTGCCACGCCGGTTGCCGAGGTCAATGCGCCGATGGTCAGGGCGGCGGCCGCGGTGACGCTGCGGAATTCCATGCGGTATCCAATCCGTCATCAGGTAAGGGCCGAACAAATCCGGAAGCCTAATGGGAAATCCCAGCGCAGGAGGGGGTTTCATCGGAGTGATGACCGACTGGATCAAGATCGCGTGAATTGCGAATTTTGACCGGGAAATTCCATTTGCTGGAATATTGCCCACTGTGCCCGACCCCGATGTGCGCGAGTGGCGCGCACGCGGCAGACTGCCGGAATGAGTCTCAGGTACAGCGCGGGGGTCCTGCTCTTCCGCCGAGCGCCCGCGGTGGAAGTGCTGATCGGGCATATGGGCGGGCCGCTGTGGGCGCGCAAGGACGCCTCGGCGTGGTCGATTCCCAAGGGGGAGTACGACCCCGCCGAGGAGGGCGCTCAGCTCGCCGCGCGGCGCGAGTTCACCGAGGAACTGGGTCTGCCCGTGCCCGAGGGGGATTGGCTGCCGCTGGGCGAGGTCGAGTACGGCAGCGGGCGCGGGCGCAAGCAGGTCGCCATCTGGGCCGTGGAAGCCGATCTCGATCCCGCCCTGGTGGTTCCGGGGCTTTTCGACATGGAATGGCCGCCTCGTTCCGGGCGCGTGCAGCAGTTTCCGGAGATCGACCGCGCCGAATGGTTCACCCCGGATCTGGCGCTGCCCAAACTCGGTGCGGGGCAGCGTCCTTTCCTGGAACGCCTGACCACCCTGATCGCCGCGCGCTGACCACGCCGGCTGCCACCGGCCGTTCGGCCCGGGCCGTAAAGGCCCGGGCCACAGGTTTTCCGGTAGGACGCTACAGACGCGGGTCGATGGGCGCGGTCTCGAGTGCGAGCACCGCGAACACCGCCTCGTGCACCCGCCACAGCGGCTCCCCGGCCACGAAGCGGTCCAGCGACTCCAGGCCGAGCGCGTACTCGCGCAGCGCGAGTGAGCGCTTGCCGCCCAGACCGCGCTGGCGCAGCCGGCCGAGGTTCTCCGGGCGCAGGTACTCCGGGCCGTAGATGATGCGCAGGTATTCCGGGCCACGGCATTTCACGCCCGGCTGCACCGGCCGACTGCTGCGCGACCCGGTGCCCGCGACCAGCGATTCGGCCGGTTTGACCACCATGCCCTCACCGCCCGCCGCCGTCATCTCGGTCCACCACGCGGTGGCCGCGGCCTCGCTCTCGGGATCGTCGAGATCGACCCGCAGTCGCCGGGTGGTGGTGAACAGCCCGGGGTCGGCCTCGATCAGCGCGTCGATGCGTGCCAGGTGCCAATCATGCTCGCGCACGGCGTAGTTCGCGCCCTGTGCGGCCAGAATCTGGAACGGCGCCAGCCGCACCCCGTCTAGTCCGTCGACCGGCCAGCAGTATCGGCCGTACGCGGTGGTGAACGCCGCCGCGTCCGACTCGCGCGCCAGGGTGCGCGCGGCGAGTTCGCCGACGTCCTGTCCGCGTTCGGCCACCGCCGCGAGCACCCCGGCGGCCGCGGCGAGCGACGCCCGGGCGGCCGCGCCGACCGCCGCGTACTGGGTGCGCAGCAGTCCCATCGCCTTGGCCGACCACGGCAGTAGTTCCGTGTCCAGCACGAGCCAGTCGGAGCCGAGTTCGTCGAACAGGCCGGACTTCTCGGCGGCGGCGCGCACCCGGGCCAGCAGCGCTTCGGTGCGCTCGCCGTCGTCGAAGAAGGGCCGTCCCGTGCGGGTGTACACCGCGCCGGTGCCGCCGTCCTCGACGCCGAACCGCGCACGGGCCGCGGCGGGCGAGCGGGCCAGCACCACGACCGCGCGCGAACCCATGTGCTTCTCCTCGCACAGGACCGACCGCACACCTTCGGAGCGGTAGTACTCGAACGCCTGCGCCGGGTGCTCCAGGTAGCCGTCCACCGTGGATGTGGCACAGGGCGACATCGTCGGCGGCAGGTACACGAGCCAGCGCGGATCGACGGCGAACCGGCTCATGACCTCGAGCGCCGCGCTCGCCGCGTCCTCCTGCACGCCGACCCGGCCCAGGTGCTTGGTCTCCACCACGCGCCTGCCCAGCACATCGTCGAGATCGAGCACGCCGGGATCGCGGTGCACCGCGCCCTCGGCGGTGGCGAAGGTCGGCAGCAGCGGCCGCGTCGGCTCGTACCAGACCTGTTCGGCGGCAACCGAAACCGTCTCGCGCTCCGGGTACCGCAGCGCGCTCAACCGGCCACCGAACACCACGCCGGTGTCCAGGCAGAGGGTGTTGTTCACCCACACCAGATCCGCCACCGGGGTGTGCCCGTACACGACCATCGCCTTGCCGCGATAGTCGTTGGCCCACGGGTAGCGCACCGGCAGCCCGTAATCATCTGTCTCCCCGGTGGATTCGCCGTACATGGCGAACTCGCGGACGCGCCCCGACGCGCGGCCCTGGAACTGCTCCTTGAGACCGGCGTGCGCGACGACGAGGTTGCCCTCGTCCAGCACGTAGTGACTGACCAGGGCGCGCATCCACTCCTGCACGTCCTTGCGGAAGTCCGCGTCCTCGGCCTCGAGCTGACCCAGCGATTCGGCGAGGCCGTGCGCTACCTTGACCTTGCGGCCGTCCAGCGCGCGCACCAGCTTGAACTCGTGATTGCCGGTGACGCACAGCGCGTTCCCCGCGCGCACCATGCCCGTCACCAGGCGCAGCACGCCCGGGGTGTCCGGGCCGCGATCCACCAGATCGCCGACGAAGACCGCCGTGCGCCCCAGCGGGTGTCGCGCGTCGACTGCCCGCTCGGCGGCGTCCCGGGTGATCTCGTAGCCGAGTTCGCCCAGCAGCGTTTCCAATTCGGACCGGCACCCGTGGATGTCGCCGACGATGTCGAACGGCCCGGTCAGTTCCCGCTTGTCGTTCCAGAGGCGCTCGAAGGTGAAGGTGGCGGCGTCGATCGCCTCGACCCCGCGCAGCACGTGCACCCGGCGAAAGCCCTCGCGCTCCAGGAACTTCAGGCTGCGCCGCAACTCCCGCTGCTGGCGGTTCACCACGTGCGCGGGCAGGTGCGCCCGTTCGGCGCGGGCGGTGTTGCGGGCCAGGCACTCCGCGTCCGGCACGTCCAGCACGATCGCCACCGGCAGCACGTCGTGCGCCCGGGCCAGGTCGATCAGCGCCTGGCGGGCTTTGGGCTGCACGTTGGTGGCGTCGATGACCGTGCGCAGCCCGCGCCGCAGGCGCACACCCGCGATGTGGTGCAGCAGCGCGAAGGCGTCGTCGGTGGCCGACTGATCGTTCTCGTCGTCGCTGACCAGGCCGCGGCAGTAGTCGGAGGAGATGATCGCCGTGGCCGGGAAGTGCTTGCGCGCGAAGGTGGATTTCCCGGATCCGGTGCTGCCGACCAGGACCACGAGCGACAGCTCCGGGATAGTGAGTTCAGCCATTACGCGGCTCCTTTCTCGTCGGCATCGCCGGCCCCGGCGGCGGGTGTCGTGCCCGCCGTGGCGTCGGATTTGGTGAACAGGGCGAGCTGGGTGGGCGCGCCGCGTTCCGCGTCGACCGGGCCGACCGGCTCGAAACGCACCGTGTAGCGGTAGTTTTCGCACACCCGCCCGGCCCACGCCGCGAATTCCGCCCGGCTCCACTCGAATCTGTGGTCGGAGTGCCGGAAAGCGCCCGCGGCCAGCGTCTCGTACAGCTCGTTGTACTCCCCGTTGGGGGTGGTCACCACGACCGCGCCCGGCGCGGCCGCCCCGAACACGGCCTGCTCGAGCGCGCCCAGCCGCGGTTCGTCGACATGCTCGATGACCTCCATCAGCACCGCGGCGTCGTACCCCCGCAGCGAGGCGTCGGTATAGGTCAGCGCCCCCTGCCGCACGCTCACCCGCCGTGCCTGGAACTCCGGAAGCCGCCGCAGCCGCCGCTCCGCGATCTTCAAAGCCCGCACCGAAACGTCAACTCCCACAATCTCACCGAACTCCCTGGCCGCTGCCAGCTCCAACAGCAGCGCCCCTTCGCCACACCCGAGGTCCAGCACCCGCCCGGCCCCCGCCGCCCGCAGCGCACCCAGCACCGCCGCCCGCCGCTGCACCCCCAGCGAAGGCCCCCGCCCCGAGCGCTCGGACTCGCCGCCCGCGGTCACACCGGCACCGTCGGCGACGTCGCCCGACGGCTCGCCGGCCCCGGTGGCTGCGCTAGTCCCCGTCGTGCTCGTGCCGGGCGTAGGCCGTGATTCGGCTTGCGCGTCCTGTTCCTGCTTCGAGATGACCTCGGGGACAGCGGTTTCCGTCTCATCCATGCTCGTGTCGACCGCGTCGAACTCCTCCGGTTCCGCGTCGTCCAGCTCCGCCAGCCGCGCCAGCGCGGTGCGGACCAGGGTGTGGCGGCGGGTCAGGTAGCGGCGGGTGATCCATTCGCGGTCGGGGTGGGATTCGAGCCAGCCCGCGCCGAAGCGCAGCAGCTTGTCGATCTCGGCGGCGTCCAGGTAGTAGTGCTTGGCCCCGTCCAGGGCCGGGAGCAGGACGTAGAGGTGGGACAGGGCGTCCGAAAGGCGCAGCACGCCGGTCAGTTCCAGTCGCACGTAGTGCGAGTCGCCCCAGTCCGGGAACGCCGGATCCAGGGGCAGCGCGGTGGCCGTCACCGTCCAGCCCAGGGGCGCGAAGACGCGTTCGGCCCACTCCGTGCCGCCCTTGCAGGGCACCGCCGGCAGCTCCACGCGCAGCGGCAGCGCGGTCTCGGCCAGCTCCGGGCGCTGGGCGCAGCGCCCGTGCATGGCCGAGCCGAAAACCTGGGCGATGGCGACGGCCAGCAGCGACGAGGCCGCGTACGGGCGGTCGTTCACGTACTGCGCGAGACTGAATTCCGGCGTGCCCCTCGTCTTTCCGCGCACCAGCCGCACCGGATCGATCTCCAGCAGCAGCGCGGCGGTGCAGCGTTCGGCGGTCGCCTCGGGGTAGAGCACATGCGCCACCCCGTACGACTGCTCGAAGGTTTGTACGCGCGCGGGGTTCTTGTGCAGCAGGAAGCCCAGTTCGTCGGCCGCCCAGGCGGCGCCGTCAGGTCGCGTACAGGTAATGGTCAACAGCACCCCGCGATGCTCCCGCACCGTCCGCGAGCGCGGCAATCACTTTTCCACGGCCCGCGCGGGCGGGGCGGCGTGCCCGGTGGTCCTCGGGCGGGATGGAACGAGCGCTGGTCACCGCCACGGCGAACCCCGGCCGAACACGGCGCGCCGGGCCCTAACCACCTCGGCGCGCCGGGGGCCGCTCGCGCCGTGTAGGTTTCGGCGCGATGCCGTAAGCCTTGCGGCGGTCCGGAACTCGACGAGCAGGAGCGGGAATGCGCGTGGTGGGCAAGGTCGGTGCGATCGGAATGGTCGCGGCCGCGGTACTGCTGGTGGCGGGCTGTGGTGGCGATGACGACAGCAAGGCCGATTCGTCCGCGACGACCACCGCGGCGCGCTCCGCGGCGGCGACCACGACGCCCGCGAGCAAGGGCCGCGAGTGCACCGCCGACGACATCAAGGTCGACGGCGGCTACGGCGAAGCCCCCAAGATCACCATCCCGGACGACTGCGATCCGCCCAAGCAGCTGATCGTCAAGGACCTGGTCGCGGGCTCGGGCCCCGGCGCGGTCGCGGGTCAGCCGCTGTCGATGAACTACACCCTCATCACCTGGTCCGACAAGAAGAAGCTGGACAGCTCCTTCGATCGCGGCAAGGAATTCACACTCAACCTCGGCGCGGGCGAAGTCATCAAGGGCTGGGACCAGGGCCTGGTCGGCGTCCAGCAGGGCGCTCGTCGCCTGCTGATCGTGCCGCCGGACCTGGGCTACGGCTCGGGCGGGCGCGGCATGAAGCCGAACGAGACCCTGGTCTTCGTGACCGACGCCGTCAAGGTCGGTTCCTGACCGTTCGACCGCTGTACCAGGGCGGCTGGTGAATCACCAGCCGTCGCGGTGCCGTCTGCCACGACCGGTTACACGCCCCCCGGACCGGTCAACTACCCTGGTCGGGATGCGTTCGGGGGGACCTAACGTCAAATGTTGAACTACGAACAAGGAGCATGTCCGTGAAGAGCACCGTCGAGCAGCTGAGCCCGACCCGGGTCCGGATTAACGTCGAGGTGCCCTTCGAGGAGCTGAAGCCCGACTTCGACAAGGCCTACAAGGCCCTGGCCGGTCAGATCAAGATCCCCGGTTTCCGTCCGGGCAAGGCTCCGGCCAAGCTCATCGAAGCGCGCGTCGGCCGTGGCGCCGTGCTCGAGCAGGTCGTCAACGACGTGCTGCCCAAGCGCTACAGCGATGCCGTGATCGCCACCGAGGCCAAGGTCATCGGCCAGCCGGAGATCGAGATCACCAAGATCGAAGACGGCCAGGAGCTCGCCTTCACCGCCGAGGTCGACGTCCGCCCGGAGATCACCCTCCCCGACTTCTCCGCGATCGCCGTCACCGTCGATCCGATCGAGATCAAGGACGAGGACATCGAGGAGCAGCTCACCTCGCTGCGTCAGCGCTTCGGCACCCTGACCGCCGTCGAGCGCGAGATCGCCGACGGTGACTTCGTCTCCATCGATCTGACCGCCACCGTCGACGGCGTCGAGGTCGAAGAGGCCTCCACCACCGGTCTGTCGCACGAGGTCGGTTCGGGCCAGCTCATCGAGGGCCTCGACGAGACCCTGATCGGCCTCAAGGCGACCGAGTCCAAGGACTTCACCTCCAAGCTGGTCGCCGGCGAGCACGCCGGTAAGGAAGCCGTCATCACCGTGACCGTGCAGTCGGTCAAGGAGCGCGAGCTGCCCGAGGCCGATGACGAGTTCGCCCAGCTGGCAAGCGAATTCGACACCATCGACGAGCTGAAGGAAGACCTCAAGGGCCGCGTCGAGCGCGTCAAGAAGGTCACCCAGGCCGGCGAGATCCGCGACAAGGTGCTCGAGGCGCTGCTCGAGGCCACCGAGATCCCGCTGCCGGAGAAGGTCGTCCAGGCCGAGATCGACGCCGTCGTGCACGACGCCGTCCACGGCTTCGACCACGACGAGGCCAAGCTGGCCGAGGCCCTCGAGGCCCAGGGTTCCTCGCGCGAGGAGTTCGACAAGGACACCAAGGAGTCGGCCGAGAAGTCGGTCAAGACCCAGCTCCTGCTGGACGCCGTCGCCGAGGCCGAGAACACCCAGGTCGGCCAGGACGAGCTGTACGAGCGGATCATCTTCCAGGCCCAGCGCTACGGCATGAGCCCGGACCAGTTCATCCAGCAGATCCAGCAGGCCGGTCAGCTCGGCGCGGTCTTCGCCGACGTGCGCCGCGGCAAGGCCCTGGCCGGTGTGGTGACCTCCGCGGTCGTCACCGACACCACCGGCGCGAGCGTCGACACCGCCGAGATGTTCGGCAGCCCGGCCGAGGAAGCCGAGGAGATCTCCGCCGAGGAGCTCGCCGAGGTCGCCGACGCCACCGAGGCCGTCGAGGCCGAGGCCAAGTAACAACTACATTCAACGGCCGGTTCGTGCGGGAGACGGGGTGAATTCCCCGGCTCCGGAGGGCCGGGTATCCGGGGGCTCGGTTCCCGAGAACCCCCCGCGAGTGCGGCCGTGTCAGCGCCCACGTAGTTTTGCGCTGTGAGCGAAGCAGGGCGGTACCGGGAGTTCGGTACCGCCCTGCTTCGTTAGGGTTTGTGTCAGCGCTGGAACTTCCTAAGTGATCAGTAGGGCTTGGTGGGACCGAGCCGGTGAGAGAGGGCAGGTATCCGTGACAACTAATCGGGCAGGGGTGCAGATGGCATCCGCGACTGCTGGTCTGAACCTCAGTGATTCGGTGTACGAGCGGCTGCTGAGCTCGCGCATCATCTTCCTGGGCAGCCAGGTCGACGACGACATCGCCAACAAGCTGTGCGCCCAGATCCTGCTGCTGTCGGCCGAGGACGCGGAGCGCGATATCTCGCTCTACATCAACTCGCCCGGTGGTTCGGTGACCGCGGGTATGGCCATCTACGACACCATGCAGTTCGCGCCCTGCGACATCCGCACGGTCGGAATGGGTTTGGCCGCGTCCATGGGCCAGTTCCTGCTCGCCGCCGGCGCCAAGGGCAAGCGTTTCGCGCTGCCGCACTCGCGGATCATGATGCATCAGCCGTCCGCCGGTATCGGTGGCTCGGCGTCGGACATCGCCATCCAGGCCGAGCAGTTCGCCTACACCAAGCGCGAACTGAATCAGCTGCAGGCGCTGCACACCGGCAAGTCCGTGGAGCAGGTCACCGAGGACGCCGACCGCGACCGCTGGTTCACCCCGACGGAGGCGCTCGAGTACGGCTTCATCGACCAGGTGATCACGCACGCGCGCCAGGCCGACGGCGTCAGCTAGTCACCGACCACCCCACAGACTTTGGAGACGCATATGTCGATCGATCCGCGTGCCGCGGGAATCACTTTCGCCGCTGCCGGTTCGCTGCCGCAGTCGCGCTACATCCTGCCCCAGTTCACCGAGCAGACCACCTACGGCGTCAAGACCTCCGACCCGTACAACAAGCTGTTCGAGGAGCGCATCATCTTCCTGGGCAACCAGGTGGACGATATCTCCGCCAACGACATCATGGCGCAGCTGCTGGTGCTCGAGTCCCAGGATCCGGACCGTGACATCACCATGTACATCAATTCGCCCGGTGGCTCGTTCACCGCGCTGATGGCCATCTACGACACCATGCAGTACGTGCGTGCCGATGTCGTCACCGTCTGCCTGGGCCAGGCCGCCTCCGCGGCCGCCGTGCTGCTCGCGGCCGGCGCCCCCGGCAAGCGCGCCGCGTTGCCCAACGCCCGCATCCTGATCCACCAGCCCTCCAGCGGCGGCATTCAGGGTCAGGTCTCGGATCTGGAGATCCAGGCCGCCGAGATCGAGCGCATGCGCCGGCTCATGGAAACCACCCTGTCCCGCCACACCGGCCGGGACGCGGAGACCATCCGCAAGGACACCGATCGCGACAAGATCCTGACCGCCGACGAGGCGAAGGACTACGGGATCGTGGACACGGTTTTCCAGTACCGCAAGCTCAGCGCCCAGAAGTGAGGCGCGGGGGTGGCGGGGTTCCATGATCCCCGCCACCCGGTCGGTTTCGTGTCGGCTCGGCGGGGAAGTCCTCCCGATACGGCGGGGGACGGTGAGTCGAGGCACATGTTCGGCGAGAAACGTGCCGAAGTTGTCGACCTCGGTCGCCCGCAGCGGGTACGGTCACTCTAGGGACCTTGGCTCGTGGTTGTCGGCTCCGCCTTTGTTCGGCTCGCTTTCGTCGGACTCAGCCGAACCGCTGTATCCGCATTCCTAGCGGAAACGGCATACGCTTTATAGGTGGCACTTCGCCGGCAACCGAGACAGACGGTTGCACGCGGACAAGGAAGTAGGGACCCAAACGATGGCGCGCATCGGTGATGGCGGCGATCTGCTCAAGTGCTCGTTCTGCGGAAAGAGCCAGAAGCAGGTCAAGAAGCTCATTGCGGGACCAGGGGTGTACATCTGCGACGAGTGCATCGATCTGTGCAACGAAATCATCGAAGAGGAGCTCGCTGAATCCAGCGAGGTCAAACTCGACGAACTGCCGAAGCCCGCGGAAATCCGCGACTTCCTCGAGCAGTACGTGATCGGACAGGACTCGGCCAAGCGCACGCTGGCGGTCGCTGTCTACAACCACTACAAGCGAATTCAGGCCGGCGACAAGGGTCGCGACTCCCGAGGTGAATCGGTCGAGTTGGCCAAATCGAACATTCTCATGCTCGGCCCCACGGGTTGTGGCAAGACATATCTGGCGCAGACGCTGGCCAAGATGCTGAACGTCCCGTTCGCCATCGCCGACGCCACCGCGCTGACCGAGGCCGGTTATGTCGGCGAGGATGTCGAGAACATTCTGCTCAAGCTGATCCAGGCCGCCGATTACGACGTCAAGCGCGCCGAGACGGGCATCATCTACATCGACGAGGTCGACAAGATCGCCCGTAAGTCGGAGAACCCGTCCATCACCCGCGACGTGTCGGGCGAGGGCGTGCAGCAGGCGCTGCTCAAGATCCTCGAGGGCACCCAGGCCTCGGTGCCGCCGCAGGGCGGCCGTAAGCACCCGCATCAGGAATTCATCCAGATCGACACCACGAACGTGCTGTTCATCGTGGCGGGTGCGTTCGCGGGCCTGGAGCGCATCGTGCAGGACCGGGTCGGCAAGCGCGGCATCGGTTTCGGCGCGGAGGTGCGCTCGAAGGCCGAGATCGACACCGCCGATCACTTCGCCGATGTCATGCCCGAGGATCTGATCAAGTTCGGCCTGATCCCCGAGTTCATCGGCCGTCTCCCGGTCGTCGCCTCGGTCACGAACCTGGACAAGGAGTCCCTGGTTCGCATTCTGGCCGAGCCCAAGAACGCGCTCGTCAAGCAGTATGTACGCCTGTTCGAAATGGACGGCGTGGACCTGGAGTTCACCCAGGACGCGCTCGAAGCCGTTGCGGACCAGGCCATTCTGCGCGGCACCGGCGCTCGTGGCCTGCGCGCCATCATGGAGGAGGTCCTCCTCCCGGTCATGTACGACATCCCCAGCCGCGACGATGTCGCCAAGGTCGTCGTCAACGCCGACACCGTGAACGACAACGTGCTGCCGACCATCGTGCCGCGCAAGCGTCAGTCCCCGGAACGCCGCGAGAAGTCGGCGTAAGGTACTTCACCACGGCGGCCCCGCGAGAATGCCTCGCGGGG
>NZ_JBEXUS010000021.1:0-102331 GCF_040614455.1 Nocardia sp. NPDC005978 | reverse complement strand
TGAGCTGTCCCGGCCCGGGCACGTCTTCCCGCTGCGCGCGAATCCCCGTGGCGTGGGGGGGGGGGCCCCGCCCCCCCCCCCCGCCCGGGCCCCGGCCGCGTCACGCGGTGCGCGCCACGTCTCCGGCCTCGAGCCGGGCCCGCACGAACTGCGCCACGTGCGCCAGCGCGGCGCGGCTCTCGGGCATGTTCGGGAAGATCGACATGAAGGCGTGCACCTGACCGCGCCAGATCTCCAGTGTCGCGGGCACTCCCGCGGCCGCCAGGCGCTGGGCCATGATCTCGCTGTCGCGTCGCAGCACCTCGTCCTCGGCGACGATGAGCAACGCGGGCGGCAGTCCGGCCAGCACATTGTTGACCGGGGACAGCTCGGGATCGAGCCGCCCGTTCACCTCGGCGCCGATCTTGACAACCGACTCCAGCGCGGACAGCGGAATCAGCGCGTCCCTGCGCAGATTCGGATGCGCGCGCTTCTCGGTGCAGTCCAGATCGAGCGCGGGACAGAGCCCGACCAGTCCGGCGGGGACCGGCAGGCCCCGATCGCGCGCCCGCAGCGCGGTCGCGAAAGTCATGTAGCCGCCCGCGGAATCGCCCGCGAACACCACCCGGCTCGGATCTGCCCCGTGCCGCAGCAGCCAGCGGTAGGCGCTGAGGCAGTCCTCCACGCCGCCGGAGATGTCGGTCTCGGGCAGCTGGCGGTACTCCACGCTGACCACCGGCAGGCCGGTGCGGCGCGCGATGGCGGCCACCACGGGCCGGTGGGTGTCCAGACCGCACAGGAAGAAACCGCCGCCGTGCATGTACATCACCGCGCCGTCGCGCAGTGAGCTGCGCGCACCCGCCGGCCGCACGATCTCCATCCGGAAACCGTTGAGCCGCACCTCTTCCCGCTCCACGCCGCGCGGGGCGGGGCGCAGTTTGGCCAGGCCGTTCACCACGGCGGCGACGATGGGCATGTTCGAGGTGGTGACCGTGGCCATTTCCCCCATCGGCTTGATGATCCCGCGGCAGGCCAGTTCCAGAGCCTGGGAGTAACGGCTGCTGCCGTCCGGATTGATCACGGACATACCGTCATTGCTGGTCGCTGCCATAGCGCACCTACCTTCACCGCTGGGCGCGCCGAGCCGCTCGAACGGGAGTCCGCGAACAGCTCGGATACCCGGCGCGCGAGAGTCAGCGCTGACATCTCACATAGTGCTGTTTCAGAACACCACGGGAACGTGACCTACGCAACAGTTATCGACAGATCCGCATGAAGGTAAACGCGTGTGATCGAATCGCCGTCCAGCCGGAATCGGGCCGTACCTCCCCGCACCCGCGCGCGACCCAACTGGCAGACTGCTGTGACATGCGTGGAATCATCCTGGCGGGCGGCACCGGGTCGCGTTTGCACCCGATCACGCGTGGGGTGAGCAAACAACTGGTCCCCGTCTACGACAAACCGATGGTGTACTACCCACTGTCGACCCTCATGCTGGCGGGCATCCGGGACATCCTGGTCATCACCACCCCCGAGGACGCCGCAGCCTTCACCCGGCTCCTGGGAGACGGCAGCCAGTTCGGCGTCTCGCTCACCTACGTCGTACAGCCCGAACCGGACGGCCTGGCCCGGGCATTCGTGCTCGGCGCGGACCATATCGGCACCGAACCCGCCGCACTCGTGCTGGGCGACAACATCTTCCACGGCCCCGGCCTGGGCACCAGCCTGGGCCGCTTCACGCGGCTGGACGGCGGCGCGGTCTTCGCCTACCGGGTCTCGGACCCCACCGCCTACGGCGTGGTCGAATTCGCCGACGGCAAGGCCATTTCCATCGAGGAGAAGCCCAAGCACCCGCGCTCGAACTACGCGATCCCGGGACTGTACTTCTACGACAACGACGTCATCGAGATCGCGCGCGACCTGAAACCGTCCGACCGCGGCGAATACGAGATAACCGACATCAACCGGGCATACCTGGAACAGGGCAGGCTCCAGGTGGATCTGCTGCGCCGCGGCACGGCGTGGCTGGACACCGGCACCTTCGACTCGCTGCTCGACGCCGCGAACTACGTGCGCACCATCGAGGAGCGCCAGGGCCTCAAGATCGGCGTCCCGGAGGAGGTGGCGTGGCGGCTGAACTACATCGACGACGAGCAGCTGCGCGCCGTCGCCGAACCGATGGTGCGCTCGGGTTACGGTGCGTACCTGCTGAACCTGCTGGCCATGGGCCGCGATCACGCCGGATTCGACAAGCGACAGGACGAGTGAACATGCGCATTCGGGAACTCTCGGTGCCCGGGGCGTGGGAGTTCACCCCCGCCCTGCACGGCGACGAGCGCGGAGTCTTCGCCGAGGCGTTCAAGGCCTCGGAGTTCGAGAAGGCGGTGGGCCGGCCCTTCGAGCTGCTCCAGGTCAACACCTCGACCTCGGCGGCGGGCGTGCTGCGCGGCATCCACTACACCGAAACCCCGCCCGGGCAGGCCAAATACGTGACCTGTACGCGCGGCGCGTTCCTGGACGTGGTGGTGGACCTGCGGCCGGGATCGCCGACCTTCGGGCGGTGGGACAGCGTGATCATCGACGATGTGGAGCGCAAGTCGGTGTATCTGGCCGAGGGGCTCGGGCACGCGCTGCTCTCCCTCGCGGACGACTCCACGGTCATCTACCTGTGCTCGCTCGAGTACTCCCCCGAATTCGACCGGGACATGGACGCTTTCGACCCGGACCTGGGCATCGAATGGCCGAGCGTGGGCCGGGACGGCGAGCCGCTGACCTTCGTGCGCTCGCCCAAGGACGCGGCCGCGCCGCGCTTTGCCGACATGCCGCGCTGACCGCACCGGCCCGGCGCGACCGCCCGGCCCGTACGACGCAGCCGGGGCGCACCGTGTGATCACGGTGCGCCCCGGCGCTTTCGGTGGGCCGAGCTCAGGAAACCAGCTCGACCTCCAGGTTCTTGCTCTCCTGCTGCGCGGCGAGCCGAGCCCGCGTCCCGGGCAGGTAGACCGTGAGCGCGACCAGCGCGCCGACGATCGCCACCCCGGCGGCGAACTGCAGCCCCGGCAGGTAGTTGTCGAGCACCGCGGCGGGATCCGCGTCCGGGCCGTGCACCGCGCCGGAGGAGATGATCGCGGTGGTCACCGCGAGCACGATGGCCGCACCGACCTGCATGGCGGTCTGCAGCACGCCGGCGGCCAGCCCCTGCTCGTCGTCGTCGATGCCGCTGGTGGCCTGAATGTTGATGGCGGGGAAGCCGACCCAGCCGATGCCGATCAGCAGGATGGCGGGCAGCAGCACCGTCAGGTAGCCCGGCGCGGTGTCCAGGCGCAGGTACATCAGGTAGCCGATGGCCATGACCGTCAGCGTCACCGCGATGATCGGGCCGGTGCCGAAGCGGTCGACCAGCTTGTCCGAGACGAACGCGGAGGAGACCACGAGGATGCCGACCGGCAGCAGCGCCAGCGACAGGTGCAGCGGGGTCCAGCCGAGGGTGTCCTGCAGGTACAGGGTGGTGATGAACTGCCAGCTGAAGAAGGATCCGGCCACGGCGATGATGGCCAGGCTGGCCCGCCACAGGGTGGGCTTGCGCAGGATGCCGAGCCGCACCAGCGGGTAGCGCACCCGCTTCTCGACCGCGACGAAACCGGCGAACAGGGCGACGGCGGCGAGGAAGGACAGCACCGTGCGCGCCGAGAGCCAGCCGGCCTCGGGTGCGGAGACCACGGTGTAGACCAGCAGCAGCATGCCCGCGGTGGACAGCAGCGCGCCGAACAGATCGTGGCCGCCTTCGTCGGCGGGCTTGTCCTTGGGCACCAGGTAGAACGCGGCAACCAGCGCGGCGAGGGCGATCGGCACCGGCAGCAGGAAGGTCCAGCGCCAGCCGAAGCCGGTCATCAGGCCGCCGAACAGCAGGCCCATGGAGTACCCGCCCGCGCCGAACACGGTGTAGATGGACAGCGCCTTGTTGCGGGCCGGGCCCTCGGCGAAGGTCGTGGTGATGATGGACAGGCCGGTGGGCGCGGTGAACGCGGCGGCCAGGCCCTTGATGAAACGGGTCAGGATCAGCAGCGGACCGGAGCTGACCAGCCCGCCCGCCAGGGACGCGACGGCGAAGACCGCCAGCGCGATGAGGAAGACCTTCCGGCGTCCCAGCAGGTCGGCGGTGCGCCCGCCGAGCAGCAGCAGGCCGCCGTAGCCCAGGACGTAACCGGAGACGAGCCACTGCAGGGTCGAGGTCTCGAGGCCCAGTTCCGAGCCGATGGACGGCAGCGCGACGCCGATCATCGAGACGTCGAGGCCGTCCAGGAACAGCACGATGCAGAGGGTGATGAGCATGCCCCACAGCCGAATCGGCCACTGCTGGGTCTCTGCCGCTGCGGTGCTCACTGCGGAGCGGATGTCTGTGGAAGTCACGAGCGGTGACATTACATGCGCACGCATTAGTTGTCCAAACATTAAATGCGGTTGCATGATTATGGGCCGAGGACTAGGATCGGGCGCATGCCGAAGTCGACATTGCCGGTCGAACAGGCCGCCACCAGCGGTCTCGTCTCCGAGTGGCGTGATCTGCTGGCCCGGCACGCGACGACCTCCTGCGCCCTGGAAAAGGAGCTGCAGGGCAGGCATCGGATCGGGCTCAGCGAATTCGAAACCCTCGACCGTCTCATCGACGCGGGCGGGGAGAGTTACAAGATGAGTGATCTGGCCGGCGACATCCACCTGAGCCAGAGCGCGCTCTCGCGCGCGGTGGCGCGCCTGGAACGCGACGGCCTGGTCGCGCGCACCCTGTGCACGCAGGACCGGCGGGCGATCTTCGTCTGCCTCACCGACAAGGGCCGGGAAGTGCACGGCGAGGCCGCGCCGACCCACCGGGCGGTGCTGGAGCAGTCGCTACGCGATATGTGATGGCGCGCAACGCCGTAGCCGACAGGCGCGGCGCTGGAGCCGATACCCGCTACGCGATCCGCCGCGGCCGATGCCGCGGCGGCCGCGTGTTCAGCCCGCGCGCAGGGTGTCGATGAGCGGAAGCGCGTCCACCGCGATGGCAGCCACCGAGGCGAACGCCTCGCGGTAGCGCTCCACGTCGGGCTCCTTGTCCAGGTAGGACGAGCCGGTCAGCGATTCCACGTAGACCACCGGTGGTTCGTTGGCTTCGTTTGCGGCGGCGGGGAATTCGAGGAGCACGAAGCGCCCCGCGTCCATGCCGAAGTGGTAGCCGCAGTCCGCGGGCAGCAGGCGCAGGCGCACATTCGGCAGCTCGCCGAGTTTGCGCAGCCTGTCCAGCTGGCCCGCGGTCACCTCGTCGCCGCCGATGCGGTGCCAGAGCACCGCCTCGGAGATCACCACGTCCAGCCGCAGCGGCGCCTCGGCGCGGGTGAGCAGCGCCTGGCGGGCCGCGCGGACCCGCACCCGCCGATCCATCTGCTCGGCCGAGATGCCCGGATAGGCAGCGGCCAGCACCGCGCGCATATAGGCCTCGGTCTGCAGCAGGCCCGGCACCAGCTCGTTCTCATAGGTGGTGAGGCGACCGGCGGCCTCCTCGAGGCCGATGTAGACCTCGTACCCCTCGTCGATCACATCGCCGTACTCGGTCCACCAGCCGCGCGCCTTGGTTTCCCGGGCCAAGGCGGTCAACGGCGAGATGGCGTCCTCCGGAGCGCCGTAGATCCGGCACATCGCTTCGACGTCCAAACTGCGCAGCGAGGTCTGGCCGGTTTCGATCCGCCAGATCTTCGCCTCGGACCATTCCAGCCGCTGTGCCGCCACCCTCGTGGTCATCCGCGCGCGATTGCGCAGGTCACGCAGCTGCCGCCCGAGTTGCCTCCGCGGCATGGTCGAGCCGGTGATCCCCTGTGGTAGTGCCATCCCTCCCCCTTACGAGTCATGCGAGGGAAATTGTCGCACAATTATTTACGGGGCGAACGGCGTCGATAGCGCCAGAACTGCACGGCGCGAACGTCTTCCGAGAGCTGATTGACCGGTTCGGCCACATCGGAAAGCGCCTGGAACAGGTCGTCCGCCATGTCCGAGATGTGTTCCACGCGAGCGGCGAGGCGCGAGGCGTTCAGCACGAACTCCAGCAGCAGGCGCACCACCGCGGCGATGGTCAGGCCCAGCGGCACCGCGAACACCAGCGCGAACACGAGTCCGAGCCAGGTCGAAATGCGCCACAGCCCTACGGTTCCCACGATGGGGATCGCAACCGCGGCGGCCAGGCCGAGCAGGTACGCCAGCGGCAGCAGCGTGCGGGTGGCGGCGTGCTGGAACTGCACGTCCAGCAGACTCTTGGCCGCCGCGACGCTCCACGCGCCGAAAGCGCTTGGGCTGGCGAAGGGTTCGACGGGCTCTTCGGCCTGCTCCGCCTCGGCCGCCGCGCGCCTGGACATGCGCCGGGCAGCGGTTTCCTTGAAGGCCGCCCAGCGGCCGACTTCGAACTCTTCCTCGTCGAACTCCTCGAGTTCGGCTGCGCTCGTGTTCGATTGGTCGGTCATGACGACGATCCTCTCTCCCCCAGACCATTTCGGTCACGGGAAGTGTCGCCGGTGTCGCACCCCGGCGGCCGACCGACACGATGTGTTCTAGAACACTTCCCCGAATGACGCGGGCGAATCGGGGCACGGGGACGCCAGCGGCCTTGACGGCATAACTGCTGGCAGCGGCCCGCAATCACGGTTTCGTCCCAACTGGGACACGGACACTTCAGCGCCAAAATCCCCGCAAAGCGCCGCTTCGACGGGCGCAACCGAACTCGGAGAGAAAAGAACGTGTAACGGTTCGGACGTCTGGTTGCGATACGTCGCACAGAGCAGGACGTAGATCTACCGGGGAATGGAGAAACCAGTGCGTACGACGTTTTCGTCTTCCGTTATGGCGGCAGCACTGGCCGCTTCTGCGCAGGAATACACGCAGCGCGGCTGGACGGTTGCCGAGACGGCCAACGGCATCAGCCTGGTCACCGACGAGAATCTGTCGGGCATCGAGCTCACGGGAGAGACGGCCGCATTCGTGCGCCGCTTCCTGCGGGCCAATGACCTGACCGGCCCGATCATCGAGATCCCGGGGCCCGAGCGCCGCGAGATCCACCTGGTCACCGGCCTCCGCAAGGCCACCGCGGCCATCGAGGCGCTGCGCGCGGCGGGTGCGATCGTGCACACCGACGGCGCCGGCATCCCGCTGCCGCCCACCCAGCTCTTCGACGGCTCGGCCTGCTGGGGCGTGGCCCCGCACGAGGCTCGCTGGGTGCCGCCGGTCGTCGCCATCGGGGCGGGCGTTCGCGCCGCCACCAAAGGCGTCAAGCCGCAGGTGTCCCGTATCGCTTCCTGAGACCGGTCAGCTGTAGTTCCACAGCCGCGAACCGCGAGTGCACCCCGGCACCCGCGGTTTTTGGCGTATTCGGGGCACGGATGTGAAAACACGACAGCACCCGGGACTTTCGTCCCGGGTGCTGCTGTTATGTGCTCAGGCTACCGATAATCGGCGCGGTCCGCGGCGAAATCGGCCGGACACTCCGGAATGTCGTTCACGCGCTGCGCAATGCGCGGGACTCGCGGCCGCCGTGCTGCACCGGGTTCGCCCTGGGGCCGCCGGGGTGACCGCCCTGGCGCAGCAGCAATTGCTCCAGCACCGCCGTGCGGGCCGCGCGGCGATTGCGCACGCCGAGTTTGCGCAGGATCGCCGACACGTGGTGATCGACGGTCCGCACCGACAGCACCAGGGAGTCGGCGATCTCGGCATTGGTCAGGCCCGCGCACAGCAGATCGGCCACGTCGCGCTGCCGGGCGGACAGGCGGTAGACCGCCGGCGGCTCGGCCGCGGCGTTTTCGGCGGGTTGGTCCGGCAGTAGCACCGCGAGGTCGGCGGGCACCGCGCCGCGTACATCGGGCTGCACCACCGCCGCGACCTCGGGCGGGACAGCCGCCAGCCCATCCGCCGGGGAGTCGGGCGTGCGCACGAACAGGCCCGGCTCACCGCCGATGGTCAGCGCGACCACCGAACCGGCGCCCGCCGCCACCTCGTCGTACGCCCGGCGCAGCGCGTCCAGGGCCTGTGCCCGATCGAGAAACCGCATGTCCCGAGCCTGGCGGGGGCCGGGCGGAAAGTCTGTCCGCGCGCATACGCCGCCTCTGTCGGGAATCCGACACAACGGACTCGGGCCGCGGTGCGGGTGAGTCTGCTCGCTCCTGTTTCGCCTCCCGGGTTCCCGCGCGATGATGAGGTATGACCCCCGTCACGAACAGCTCGCGGACAACGACGCCCCCGGGGGCCGACGCCCCGCGGACCCTCCTTCGCACCTGCCCGCTCTGCGAGGCCGTGTGCGGGCTCGAGATCACCCTGGACGCTGCCGATCACGTCACCGCCGTGCGCGGTGATCAGGCCGATCCGTTCAGTCGCGGCTTCATCTGCCCCAAGGGCGCCAGCCTCGGGCAGCTGGACGAGGACCCCGAGCGCCTGACCGCGCCGATGCTGCGGGACCGGGCGACCAACCGCTGGCGCGCGGTGAGCTGGGACGAGGCCTTCGGGGTGATCGCCGATCGGCTCCCGCCGATCGCCGCCGAGCACGGCAATCAGGCGCTCGGGCTGTACCTGGGAAATCCCAACGCGCACACCGTCGCCGGGGCGCTCTACGTGCCGCTGCTCATCCGGGCGCTGGCCACCCGCAATCTGTTCTCCGCCAGCACCGCCGACCAGATGCCCAAGCAGGTGGCCAGCGGACTGATGTACGGCGATCCGCTGACGGTGGCGGTGCCGGACCTGGATCGCACCGACTACCTCCTGATGCTCGGCGCGAATCCGCTGGAGTCGAACGGATCCCTGTGCACGGCACCGGATTTCCCGGGGCGGCTCAAGGCGCTGCGCAAGCGCGGCGGCCGCCTGGTGGTGGTGGATCCGCGCCGCACCCGCACCGCCAAGCTGGCCGACGAGCATCTGTTCGTGCGGCCCGGAAGTGACGCGTACCTGCTGTTCGGGATCGTGCGCGCGCTGTTCGCCGAGGGGTTGACCACCGTACGCGTCGGGGTCCGCGGCCTGGACGAAGTGCGCACGGCCGCCGAGCCTTTCACCCCCGAGGTGGTGGCCGAGCGCACCGGCGTGCCCGCCGAGACCGTGCCGCGGCTCGCGCGCGAGCTGGCGGCGGCGCGGACCGCGGCCGTCTACGCGCGGATCGGCACCTGCACGGCGGAGTTCGGCACCCTCACCCAGTGGCTGGTGGACGTGGTGAACGTGCTCACCGGGAACCTGGACTCCCCGGGCGGCGTCATGTTCGCGGAGGGCGCGGCGCTGGGCATCGTGCGCACCCGCCCGTTCCGGCTCGGGCGCTGGAACAGCCGGGTCCGCGGCCTGCCCGAGGCCATGGGCGAGCTGCCGGTGGCGACGCTGGCCGACGAGATCCTCACCCCCGGCACCGGGCAGATTCGCGCCATGGTGACCGTCGCCGGGAATCCGGTGCTGTCGGCGCCGAGCAGCGCCCGCCTGGACGAGGCCTTCGCGGGACTCGACTTCATGGTCAGCGTGGACAGGTACCTCAACGAGACCACCCGCCACGCGGACGTGATCCTGCCCCCGCCCCGCATCACCCAGTCCCCCCACTACGACTTCGCCCTGCTGCAGTTCGCGGTCCGCAACTACGCCCGCTACTCCCGCCCCCTGGTCCCGCTGGCCGGCGAGCCCTCCGAGGCCGAGGTGATGGCCCGCCTGGCCCTGGCCGTCACCGGCCAGGAGCTCGCCCCCGACATGGATCCCCTGGCCACGGTCGACGAGATAGTAATCGCGGGCACCCTGCACAAGGCGGGCCTGGCCGACCGCCGCGCGGACCTGCTGGGCGACAACACCACCGAGCAGCGCGTGGACCTGATGCTGAAACTCGGCCCGTACGGCGAGTGGACCCATGAGCGGTCGGCGACGACGCCTGTGCCCGGCGAACCGGCCCGAAACGCCTCCTCCCCAGCAGCTTCCGATGCACACACCGCGGCGCGGACCGATTCGGCCGCACCCGCGACAAACACCGAAGAAGGCGCGAACTCCCACCCCGCAGCGGGATTCGACACGGCGACCGGATCGGAACCGGCCACCGGCCCCGGAGCGGCCGAAGCGTGGACATCGTCGCGCGAGAACGAGGGTGCGCCTGCCGACCCGGCCGCGAACAGTGGAGCGGTGGCAACCGCCGCCGCGACGCCTACCGCAGACGACGCGAACTCCCACCCCGCAGCGGAATTGGGCACGGCGACGGGACTCGAATCGGGCGCGGGGAACCGCGGGGCCGCCGATCCCGGTGCGGGCGAAGGGCGGGCCTCGTCCGATGTGGACGCGGGGAGCGTGGGGGGCGGCGGGGTTCCGCGTACCGACCTGAACCTGCAAGTGCTGCTGGACAACCCGCACGGGATCGACCTCGGGGCGTTGCGGCCGCGGCTGCCGGGGCTGCTGCTTACCGCGACCCGGCAGGTCGAGCTCGCGCCGGAGGCGCTGCTCGCGGACGTGGAGCGGTTGCGGGCGCGGCTGGCGGACCCCGCGCCTGCCATGGTGCTGGTCGGGCGGCGGCAGCTGCGGTCCAACAACAGCTGGCTGCACAACGTGCCGCCGCTGGTGGGCGGGTCGAACCGCTGCACGCTGCACATACATCCGGAGGATGTGGCCCGGCTCGGACTGGCCGACAAGGCGGTGGTGAAGTCCGCGGCGGGCGCGGTCACGGTGGACCTGGAACCGACCGGGGACATCATGCCGGGGGTGGTCAGCCTGCCGCACGGGTGGGGGCACGCCGGCAGCGCGCAGACGGTCGCCCGCGAACACGCGGGCGTGAACGCCAATGTGCTGACCGATGATTCGCTCGTGGACGCACCGTCCGGGAACGCCGTGTTCAACGGCGTCCCGGTGACGATCACCCCGGCGTGACACGGGCGCCGAACCGATGTCCTACCTCCGAATACTGCTGTGGCTCGTGCACGTCGCGCTGCCCGCCGCCGGACTGTGGCTGCTGGTGGCCAATCCGCACCTGGACCACGAGTACATGCACGGCGGGGTGCACTTCTGGCTGATCCTGGGCGCGGCGGTGCTCTCGCTGGCGCTGGGCGTGCTGCTGCTGCGGGCCGCCCGCGCCCGCCGCGACATGCGCCTGATCCTGGTTTCGCTGGTGTTCCAACTCAATTCGGGCTTCCTGGGCCTGCACGCGCTCGCCACCCCGGGCATCATCCTGACCGAGTCGAACGTGGGATTCACCGGCGCGGTGCCGGTGGGGCTCATGCTCGGCGGGGTGGCGGCGCTGGCCTCGGTGGCCGAGTACGGCCCGACGGCCTGGGCGCACCGCTTCATCGACGTGCTCGCGGCCCTGCCGCTCACGCTCATGGGCGTGTGGGCGCTGCTGTCGCTGACCCGGGTGCCGCCCTTCGACGCGCATCCGAGCCCGGACGAGGTGCAGGGGCCGCTGGTGGCGGCGGCCTTCCTGGGCGGGGCCTGCTATCTGGTGGCCGCGGGCACCTACGCCTACATGTACCTGCGCAATCGCAGCACCGTATTGCTCAGTGTGCTCACGGCTTTCGTCCTGCTGGCCGAGGCGATGTTCGCGGTCGGCTTCGGGCGCAGCTGGCGGGTGACCTGGTGGGAATGGCACGTCCTGCTCGGGGTCGCGTTCCTGCTCATCGCGGTCAGCGCGCATCGCGCGTTCCGGCGGGAGGGTTCCGCGCGCGGACTGTTCGACAGCGTGACCCAGCGCAGCACGGTCGCGGCCATCCAGCGCGATTACGCGCGGGCGCTGGAGGAGATGGTGCTCGCGCTGGATCAGCGCGCCACCGGCGGCGTCCGGCCCGACGAGCCGCTGGGCGTTGTGGGACAACAGCTTTCCCGGCGATTCGGGCTCACCGAACGCCAGGTGGCGGTGTTGCAGCAGAGCGCACGGGCGGTCGGTGACGAGCGCGAACAGGTGCGGCGACTGGGCGCGCTGGTCGCTGTCGGCGAGCGCGCCACCGTGATTCGCGGTGAGCTCGAACTGCTGGCGGAGATCCAGCGGCTGGCCAACGTCGCCTTCGATCGGGATCGGGTGCGCATCGGCGTGCAGCGTCAGGGCAGGCTGTACTTCGACGACGGTCGGCCGCCGAACCCCGCCGCGTTCGTCTTCCCGTTGACGGTCAAGGGAATTCGGTCCGGTGTGCTGGAACTGACGCGCGCGGGGAACGGCGAGCCCGGGCAGCTCGGCCCCGCCGAGCACGCGGTGGCGCGCTCGTTCGCCAGCCAGACCTCGGTGACGCTGGAGAACGCCCGGCTCTACCAGCAGCTGGACGGGCTGTTCCGGTCCTACATGTCGCCGCAGGTGGCGACCGCGCTGATCGCCGATCCCGCGCAGGCCGGGCTGGGCGGAGAGGTACACGAGGTCAGCGTGCTGATGGCGGATCTGCGCGGGTACACCCCGTTCGCCGAACAGGCCGGGCCGGTGCGGGTCATGCGCATGCTCAACACCTACTACGGCGCGATCGTGCCGGAGATCCTCGCCGAGGGCGGCACCGTGGTGCAGTTCGTGGGCGACGCGGTGATGGCCATCTTCAACGCGCCGGTGCGCCAGCACGATCACGCGCTGCGCGCGGCGCGGGCCGGCCTGGCGCTGCAGCGGGCGACCGCGGCGGTGCGCGAGAGCACCGAGGGCGCGAACGGCCGCGGCCCGGCCGGCGCGGGTGCGGCCTGGCCGATGTTCCGGGTCGGGGTGAACACCGGCCCGGCCATCGTCGGGAATGTGGGTGCGCGCGAGATGCGCAACTTCACCGCTATCGGCGACACCACCAATCTCGCCGCGCGCCTGGAGGGTTTGGCCGAGCCCGGCACCGTGGTGGTCGGCCCGCTGACCCGCGAGCGCCTCGGCGCCGCCGCGCGGGTGCACTGCCTCGGAGATTTCGACATCAAAGGTAAGAGTCTGCCGGTGACGGCGTTCCGGCTGGAAGGACTGCGATGAAAACCGTGCCCGCGCGGGCTGTTCGGCCGAGGCGGTCGCGATGGTGATGGAATTCCCACTGCTGGAAGGTCTCTCACCGGTCGAGCGGCGCGAGTTCATCGCGGCCTGCACGCCGCGCAGGTTCCGCCGGCGCGACATCGTCTGTCACGAAGGCGATCCCGGCGATTGCGTGCACCTGATCACCGGCGGGCGGCTGGTCGTGCGCGTGACCACCCCGCTCGGTCACACCGCCACCCTGACCATTCTCGGTCCCGGCGACATGTTCGGCGAGCAGGCGCTGCTGAGCCCGGACGCCCGGCGCACCGCCACCATCGTGGCCGTCACCGACGCCACCACCCTGACCCTGAATCGGTCGCAATTGGAGCGGCTGCGCCTGCAGCATCCGCAGGTGGAGCGGTTCCTGACCACCTCGCTCGCCGCCCAGGTCCGCCGGCTGTCCGCCTCGGTGCTGGAGGCGCTCTACCTGCCGGTGGAGACCAGGGTGCTGCGGCGGCTGGCGCACCTGGCCCGGGTGTACGCCGACGGCGCCGGCACTCCCGCGCTGATCAACCTGACCCAGGAGGACCTGGCGTCGATGGCGGGCACCACCCGGGCCACCGCCAACAAGGTGCTGCGCGAACTCGAGGATCAGGGCGTGGTGCGCCTGAGCCGGGGCGCGGTCACCGTGCTGGATCCGGCGCGGTTGGCCACACGCGCCCGATAGCGCGCTGTGCACGCACCCGAATCCCCATTCCGCACATTCAGCGCATCGACAGCAAATAGACGAAAGACTCTTGCGGAAGCTTTCATTCGGGAGGATCGTCGATCGGGAAGGCTCGCCCGGCTTCCGACTACCCGGCCCCACCAGGGCCGTTCTGCCGGTTCACGCCATTCGGCACACCAATATAGTTAAACCGTATAGGGTTTCGGGTGGCCGTTGTTCGTGGCCGAGCCTCTTCCATCCGGTATTCAGCTACCAAAGGGGGCGCACGATGCCCGGTATCAGAAACGGCAGCGATGGCGAACGGGAACTACAGGAGCGCTACGGCACGCGCGATCGCGCGGACCGCTTCTACTCCGATCAGATGCGAACCCGGCTCAACGCCACCATGATCGAATTCATCGGCCGGATGGATATGGCCTTCATCGCGACCGCCGACAAACACGGCGAGTGCGACAACAGCTTTCGCGCCGGAAAACCCGGCTTCCTGCACGTCATCGACGACGGCACCCTCGCCTACCCGGAGTATCGCGGCAACGGGGTGCTGGCCAGCCTCGGCAATATGCTGGAGAACCCGCACATCGGCATCCTCCTCATCGATTTCGTGCACGACCTCATCGGCCTGCACATCAACGGGACCGCCCGCATAGTCGACGACACCCTCATGCGCCGCTGCGTCGCCGGCCTGCCCGCGGACGATCGCGGCCGCCGCCCCGAGCGCTGGGTCGTGGTGGATGTGCAGGAGTGCTATATCCACTGCCGCAAGCACATTCCGCACCTGGTCCCGGCCCAGCGCGAATCGCGCCAGTGGGGCACCGACAACGTCCGGGCCAAGGGCGGGGACTACTTCCACGCCAAGGCCGACGCGGAACAGGACGCGCTGGTCGATCACTGACCCCGCGCCGGGTGACCGATCAGTTGATCTTGAAGATCACCGCGCGCTGCACGATGAAGTTGATCACCGTGGCCGTGCCCTGGGCGATGACGAAGGCCAGCAGCACGGTGACGTTCAGATCGTTCCCGAGCGCCGAGAGGTTCAGCGTGGGGAACGTCTCGATCACGAGGGCGTTGAGCCCGACCTGTGCGGCGAATGTCACGCCGTAGAGCGCGATCACCGCGGCGAAGCGTTTGCGACTCGGCGGCGCCTGGAAGGTCCAGCGGCGGTTGATGAGATAGGCCGTCGTGGTGCCCGCGATGAAACTCAGCGCCTTGGCGATGTCGCGCGGCAGGCCGACGACGTTCCAGAGCAGCAGGTACAGACCGAAGTCGACGATCGCGGAGAGGCCGCCCGTCACGCCGAAGCGAATGATCTGGGTCTTCAGATCGACGTCCGTGCCGCCGGGCTCGTCGACCAGGGGCAGCTCGGGCGGCAGGGGCAGGTGGGGTTCCGCGGTCACATCGCAGAGCGTAGTGCCAGGGGAGCAGGACACGAGCCGCGAACTGGTTATACCTGTAGCCTCTATCCCGATGTCCACGAAAGCTCAGACCACCACCAAGGACGCCGCCGACAGCAGTTCGGCGAGCGCGGGTGCGGACGCAGCGTCGAGCGGTTCGTTCGAACTGCCGACGCGCACCCGTCGCCTGACCGGATGGGGTCGCACCGCAGCCACCACATCGGAAGTTCTCTCCACGAGTGACCCGGAGCTGATCGCCCAGGCGGTCGCCATGGTCGCGGAGGACAACGACTCCAAGCCCGCGCACCTGCGCCGCGGCGTCATCGCGCGCGGCCTCGGCCGCTCGTACGGCGACCACGCGCAGAACTCGGGCGGGCTCGTCATCGATATGCCGGCGCTGAACCGCATCCACCGCATCGACCGCGATTCGCGCCTGGTCGACGTGGACGGCGGTGTCAGCCTGGACCAGCTCATGAAGGCGGCGCTGCCGTTCGGGCTGTGGGTGCCGGTGCTACCGGGTACCCGCCAGGTCACCATCGGCGGCGCCATCGCCTCCGATATTCACGGCAAGAACCATCACAGCGAGGGTTCTTTCGGCAATCACGTCAGGTCCATCGACCTGCTGACGGCCGACGGCAAGGTCTCCACCATCGGCCCGAAGAAGAACGCCAAGCTCTTCTGGGCGACCGTGGGCGGCAACGGCCTGACCGGCATCATCCTGCGCGCCACCATCGAGATGGTGCCCACGGAGACGGCCTACTTCATCAACGACGGCGTGAAGACCACCACGCTGGACGAGACCATCGCCGCGCACAGCGACGGCAGCGAAGCCAACTACACCTACTCGAGCGCCTGGTTCGACGCCATGAACCCGGCGCCGAAACTGGGGCGCGCCTGCATCACTCGCGGCCGGCTGGCCAAGCTGGACGAGCTGCCCGCGAAGAAGCAGCGCAATCCGCTCAAGTTCGACGCCCCGCAGCTGCTGACGGTGCCGAACATCTTCCCGAGTTTCACCGCGAACAAGCTGACCCTGGGTTCGGTCGGCGAGGCGTATTACGCCATGGGCGGCAACTACACCGGCAAGATCCAGAACCTGACGCAGTTCTATCACCCGCTCGACATGATCGCGGAGTGGAATCGGGCGTACGGTCCGGCGGGATTCCTGCAGTACCAGTTCGTGGTGCCGACCGAGGCGGTCGAGGAATTCAAGAAGATCATCATCGATATCCAGGCGTCCGGGCACTACACCGCCCTGAACGTTTTCAAGCTGTTCGGCGCGGGTAATCCGGCACCGTTGAGTTTCCCGATGCCGGGCTGGAACATCTGCGTGGACTTCCCGATTCGACCGGGCCTCAACGAGCTCGTCACCGATCTGGACCGCCGCGTCATGGAATTCGGCGGCAGGCTCTACACCGCGAAGGACTCCCGCACCACCGCGGAGACCTTCCACAAGATGTACCCCCGGATCGACGAGTGGATCAAGATCCGCCGAAGTGTCGATCCCACAGGCGTTTTCATGTCCGATATGGCGCGAAGGCTGGAGCTTCAGTGATCAACGCGGTAGGGAATCCGCAGTCCATTCTGCTTCTCGGCGGTACGTCGGAGATCGGTCTCGCGATCGTCTCCGAGTACCTGAAGAAGGGGCCGGCCCGCATCATCCTGGCGGCGCTGCCGGGCGACCCGCTGCGCGAGGACTCCGTGCGCCTGATGAAGGACGCCGGCGCGAGCGAGGTGCAGGTCATCGACTTCGACGCCCTCGACACCGATTCGCACCCGGCCGTCATCGACGCGGCCTGGGCCGGCGGTGACGTCGACGTGGCCATCGTCGCGTTCGGCATCGACGGCGACGGCGAGGTCTTCTGGCAGGACCAGCGCAAGGCCGTCACCATGGTCGAGATCAACTACACCGCGGCGGTGTCGGTCGGCGTACTGCTCGGCGCGAAGATGAAGGCGCAGGGCTACGGCCGCATCCTGGCCATGTCCTCGGTCGCCGGTGAGCGCGTGCGCCGCTTCAACTTCGTCTACGGCTCCACCAAGGCCGGGCTCGACGGCTTCTACCTGGGCCTGGGCGAGGCCCTGGCCAAGTTCGGCCCGCGCGTCACGGTCATCCGCCCCGGCATGGTGCGCACGAAGCTCTCCGCGCACGCCAAGGAGAACGGGCTGACGGTGAACAAGGAGGACGTGGCCGTGCTCGCGGTGGCCGCCTCCGAGAAGGGCAGGGAAATCGTCTGGGCCCCGGGCACTTTCCGGTACGTCATGATGATCCTGCGCCACGTTCCGCGCCCGATCTTCCGCAAGCTGCCCATCTAGGGTCACGCGAACCGGCACGAACTGACAACTGCCGCACCTTCACTCGAAGGTGCGGCAGTTCTCGTTCACCCGCAAGCGCGTTCCTCCCGGCCCGCGCGCACGGCGGGCGGCGGCCGCGGCATGCGCCCGGACCCGCCGTGCGGTGCGGACGGGAACCCGGCCCGCGCACGGACCGTCGCCGGTGCCGTGCGCGGGCGCGCGGGCGCCGGTGGCCATTAGGCTGACCCGCGGCGGCCGGTTGGGCGCCGGGCACGGTGACGAGGATCCGGAGGCGGAGTGCGAAACATCGAGCGGCTGGCTGCGTACGGCGCGAACGTGCCCGATGCGAGTGGGGCGCGCCGATGAGCGCCACGGGCCCCGGGGCCACCCCGGAAGTCCCACCGGCGACCCCGACCGCTGCGACTCCCCCGCCGCAGGCCCCCGCACCGGACGCTTCAGGGGCCACCCCCGTACCGGATCCGGGCGCACGCCGGGGCACGGTGGCGACGCGGCTCGTCGGCAATGCCCTGGGCGACGCGATCCTCGCACTCGTCGTCGCGGGCGTCGTGGCGGGTATCGGCCTGTTCGCCTTCGGGCGCGTGCAGTGGCCCGCGTTCAACTCCTCCAACGTGACCCGGGCGCTGACCACCGTCGGGCAGGTGGCCGCGATCGCCGTGCTGGTGATCGCCGTCGCGCTGATTCGCGCGCACCGGCGCCCCTTGCTGGCGAAAGTGCTGTCCTGGGCCGGACTTTCGGCCTTCGTCACGGTCACCCTCGGCATGCCGCTGGCCGCGACCAAGCTGTACCTGTTCGGGCTCTCGGTCGATCAGGAGTTCCGCACCCAGTACCTGACGCGGCTGACCGACGGTGTGGCACTGCGGGATATGAACTACATCGACCTGCCTCCGTTCTATCCCGGCGGCTGGTTCTGGGTCGGCGGCCGCTTCGCGAATCTCGCCGGGCTGGACGGCTGGGCGGCGTTCAAGCCGTTCGCCATCATCGGGCTCGCGGTGGCGGCGGTGCTGGCACTCGTGCTGTGGTCCAAGCTGATTCGCGCGGACTGGGCGGTGCCGGTCGCGACCGCGGTCACCGCCATGACGCTGGCCTACGGCTCGCCCGAGGCCTACAGCGCGGTGCTCATCCTGCTGTTCGTACCGGTGCTGATCCTGGCCTGGGGCGCGCTGTACCGCCCGGCCGAACCGGCCGCGGCGACCGCGGGCGGCTGGGGCGCGGTCATCGGCACCGGACTGTTCCTGGGCCTCGCGGCGACCTTCTACACGCTGTACCTGGGTGTGGCCGCCTTCGCGGTCACCCTGATGGCGCTGATCGCGATGGGCCTGGCGCTGCGCGAACGCCGGGCCGCGCTGCGGGCGGCGCGGCGACTCGAGCCGGCGACCCCGGTGCGCGGGGCCTGGCGCACGATCACGCCGATTCTCGTGCGACTGGTGACCATCGCCGTCATCGCGGGCCTGCTGGCGCTGACGGTGTGGCTGCCCATCATCATCGACACGCTCAGCGGTAAGGGCGTCAGCTCCGGCGGCAGCGCCCTGCACTACCTGCCCGAATCCGGCGCGGAACTGCCGCTGCCCATGTTCGAGCTCTCCCTGCGCGGCGGCTTCTGCCTGCTCGGCATCGTCTGGTTGGTACTGCGGGCGGGCAGCTCCCGCCGGGCGCAGGGGCTGGGCATCGGCGTGGTGGCCGTGTACCTGTGGTGCCTGCTCTCCATGGCCGCCACCGCCGCGGGCACCACCCTGCTGGCCTTCCGCCTCGAACCGATCCTGCTGGCCCTGCTGGCCGCGGCGGGCTCCTTCGGTTTCGTCGAGGGCGTCCGGGCGCTGTACCAGGTGCTCAACGAGCCCGCCCGGCTGCGACCGGCCGCCGCGGTGGTGGCGGTGCTGGCCGCGGTGGCGTTCGCCCAGCAGATCCCGCACGTGCTGGACGTGGAGATCACCACCGCCTACACCGACACCGACGGTGACGGCGTGCGCGCGGACAAGCGGCCGCCGTCCGCGGTCTCGCACTACGCGGCCGTGGACGCGGCGCTGCGCGAGCAGACCGGCCGCGCCCGCGACGAGAGCGTGCTGCTCACCGCGGACACCGGTTTCCTGGCCATCTACCCGTACTGGGGCTTCCAGGCGCTCACCTCGCACTACGCCAATCCGCTCGCGGACTTCCCCGCGCGCGCGGCCGAGATCAAGCGCTGGAGCACGCTGGCGTCCGCGCCGGAGCTGATCGCGGCGCTGGAGGTTTGCCCGTGGCGGGCGCCGGACGCCTTCCTGTTCCGCCGCGCGGGCGACGACTACACCCTGCGCCTGTCCGAGGACGTCTACCCCAACGATCCGAACGTGAAGCGGTACACCGTCGCGTTCCCCCGAACACTGTTCGCGGACCCGCACTTCCGCGTCACCGACATCGGACCTTTCACCCTCGTGGTGCGGCAACCGTGAGCGGTTTCGCGAAATGTGGTGTAGCTCACTACAAATCTGAATAAGAGGACGAGACAAGGCTCACTTATCCCCAGAATCGCGTCCGAATCTGGGGATACAGGCCCGTTTCTGTGGATAACTCATCCACTTGCCAGCGCAATCTCAGCCGGGACCGGTAGCGTGAGCCGCTGATTGTGAAGGCAAGAGGAGTTGGCGCGTGGCATTGGGGTGGGCGAACATCCGAGCATCCGAGCAGGAATCCGCGGTGGCGGTGCTGGATCGGACCGCACCGCGGCCGGTTCACCCGGAAGCGACGCGGCCGCAGCGGGTCCTTCGCCGAATCCGCTCGGCGCGTACCGATCTGATCGTCGCCACCGGTTATCTGGCGCTGGCGATCTTCGTACTCGCCGGGCAATGGCTGCACCCCAGCAGCGGCTACCTGATCAAGAGCGGTCAGGACCAGACGATGTGGGAGTGGTTCTTCGCGGTCACCGCCCACAAGATCGCCAACTTCGAGAATCCGCTCAGCACGCTGCTGCAGAACTACCCCGACGGCGTGAACATGATGGCCAACACCGCCATGTTCGGCGTCGGCGTCCCGCTCACGCCGGTCACGCTGCTGTTCGGGCCGACTGTCACGTTCGTGCTGGTGCTCACGCTCGGCCTGTTCGGCACCGCCTTCGCCTGGTACTGGCTGTTCTCGCGCGAACTGGTGAGCTCCAAATTCGCTGCGGCCGTGGGCGGTTTGTTCTGCGGCTTCGCGCCCGCCATGATCTCGCACGCCAACGCGCACCCCAACTTCGTGGTACTGGCGCTGCTGCCGCTCATCGCCCTGCAGATCATCAAAATGGCTCGGCGCGCGAACAATTCGCTCGAGGCCCGCAAGGCGCGGCGCCTGCGTGACGCGTTCGTGCTCGGCCTGCTGGTCGCCCTGCAGATCGCGCTCGGCGAGGAGCCGCTGCTCATATTCGCGCTGTCCTTCGCTGTTTTCGCGCTCGTGTACTACCTGCACACCCCGCGCGCCATGCTGCGCGTACTGCGCTCGATCACCCCGACCGTGCTGCTGGCCGCGCTGATCACGGTGGCGCTCACCGAGATTCCGCTGTGGTGGCAGTTCTTCGGCCCGCAGTCGTACCGGATGATCGATCACGGCCCGATGGGCAACGACTTCAAGGCGCTGTTCCAGTTCCCCTCCGAATCGCTCGGCGGCATGGTCATGCACGGGCAGAACGTGGCCATCAACCCGACCGAGGAGAACTCGTACTTCGGGTGGCCGCTGCTGCTGGTGATCACCGTCGCGGCCGTGCTGATGTGGCGCGAGCGCGCGGTGCGCGCCGCGACCGTGGTCATCCTGGGCTTCACCGCGCTCTCGCTGGGCTCGACGCTGATGTTCGGCAAGCACGACACCGGCTTCGCGCTGCCGTGGAAGTTCTTCGAGCGGGTGCCGCTGCTGAACTCGGTCCTGGAATCGCGTTTCACCATCGCCGCCGTGCCCGCCATCGCGCTGATCCTGGCCTTCGCCACCCAGCGCGCCCTGGACTACTGGAAGGTCTCGGTCACCGATTGGCGGCCGCTGGCCTGGTTCGGCGCGCTGGCGTTCGCGCTGCTGCCGCTGGCCCCGACCATCCTGCCGGTGGTGGAGCGCTCCCCCACCCCGGCCTTCTTCGCCGATGGGACAGTGCGCCAGTACGTCTCGGACGGCTCGGTGGTCGTGGCCCCGCCGCCCACCCCGCCGGATGCCCGCGCGCTGCGCTGGCAGTCCGACGCCGACTTCACGTTCCCGCTGGCCGGCGGCTACTTCGTCGGCCCCACCGGCGTGGACAAGAAGGGCCGTTACGGCCCCGACGACCGGCCCACCGCCAGCCTGCTGATGCAGGCGCAGAAGTCGAATCGGGTGCCGGTCATCGACCAGGCCGTGCGTGATCAGGCCCTGGCCGACCTGCGCTACTGGCAGGCGGACGTGGTGGTGCTGCCGCCGACCGAGAACAGTGACGCCCTGCGCTACACCGTCGATCAGCTGCTGGGCTTCCCGGCGCAGCGGGTGGACGGCGTCTGGCTGTGGGACGTGCGCGGGCTCGTCTGAGCCGTCCCTGATCGCCGCCGAGCCGCGGCGCGGACCCCGGACAATCCGGGGCTCGCGCGCGGGGTCGTTCGCGAAGACAATCTCCGTGACCGTGTATCACTCGCGCCCGGGTACCGTGAGCGGCTGATCTCGAACGTGATTGTCAGAGGGAGCTAGGGCGCGTGGCACTGGGGTGGGCGACCGATCGGACCGTGAAAGTCCGACCGGCGGTGGAGGTTTCGAAGCACGACGCACCGGAGGCTCCGCCCCGGCGAAGACGGCCGTCCCTCGCGGGGCGGCTGCGCGCGGCGCGCACGGATGTTCTGATCGGCCTGGGATATCTGGCGCTGGCGGTGTTCGTGGTCGGCGACCTGTGGCGGAACACGGGCACCGGCTACCTGACCAACAGTGATCAGGATCAGATCCTCTACGAGTGGTTCTACGCGCTCGGGGCGCACAACATCACCGACGGCGCGAGTCCGTTCTTCACCACGCTGCAGAACTATCCCGACGGCGTGAACCTGATGGCGAACACGCTCATGTACGGGTTCGGCGTGCCGTTCGCGCCGGTGACCCTGCTGTTCGGGCCGACCGTCACCTTCGTGCTCGCCCTCACCCTCGGCCTGTCCGGCACGGCGTTCGGCTGGTACTGGGTCTTCTCGCGGGAACTGGTGAGCTCCAAGGCCGCCGCGGCCCTGGGCGGCGTGTTCTGCGGCTTCGCGCCCGCCATGATCTCGCACACCAACGGTCACCCGAATTTCGTCTTCCTGGTGCTGCTCCCGTTCATCGCGCAACGCGTCGTCAAGATGGCGCGCCTTGCGCAGGACGCCCCCGAGGCGGGGAGCGAGCGGCGGCCGCGCGACTCGATCGTGCTGGGATTGCTCGTCGCCCTGCAGATCTCGCTGGGCGAGGAGCCGCTGCTGATCTTCGCGCTGGCCTTCGCGGTCTTCGGCCTGGCCTACCTGCGCACCCGTGCGAACATCGTCCGAACGGTGCGGGTCATCGCGCCGCCGGTGGGGCTCGCCGCGTTGATCACGTTGACGCTCACCGCGATTCCGCTCGGCTGGCAGTTCTTCGGGCCGCAGTCGTATCGGTTCGTCGGACTGGGCCGCGTGGGCAACGACATCCTCGCGCCGTTCCAGTTCTCCGCGCAATCGGCCGGCGCCGCCCTGTCGATCGGCCCGGACGTGGAAATCAATCCGACAGAGCACAATTCCTACTTCGGCTGGCCACTGGTGCTGGTGCTGCTCGTGGCCACGGCGCTGCTGTGGCGCGAACGGATCGTGCGGGCCTGCCTGGTCGTCGCCCTGGGGTTCAGCGCGCTGTCGATGGGCATCGTGCTGTCCTTCGCGGGCAACTACACGATCATCCCCATGCCGTGGATCCTGTTCGGCTGGATTCCGCCGGTGAACGGGATCATCGAATCGCGCTTCACCATGGCGGCCGTTCCGGCCATGGCCATCGTCATGACCCTGGCCACCCAGCGCGCGATCGACCACTGGCGCACCGCGGGCACGCGGTGGCAGCCGATCGTCTGGTTCACCGCGATCGCGTGCGCGCTCGCCCCGATCGCACCGACCATGCTGCCGGTCTCCGACCGCTCCCCGACGCCGGTCTTCTTCACCGACGGCACCGTGGCGGGGTACCTGTCCGGCGGCGGCGTGATGTCCGTGCCGCCCGCCACCGCGATCGATACGCCCGCCCTGCAGTGGCAGGTCGACTCCGATTTCGCGTTCCCCCTGGTCGGCGGCTACTTCGTCGGGCCGGACGGCGCGGACGGGCGGTCCCGGTACGGCGCCGACGAGCGGCCGACCTCGCGCCTGCTCACGCGGCTGGATCAGCTGGAACGGGTGCTCGGCTCGACCACCGTCCCGGTCATCGATCAGGCCGACCGCGATCAAGCCGTCATCGACCTGCGGTACTGGGAGACCGACGTGCTGGTCCTGGACGTGAACGAGGACAGCGTCACCCTGCGCACCACCGTGGATCAACTCCTCGGCATTCCGGCGCGGCAGGTGGGCGGGGTCTGGCTCTGGGACGTGCGGCACCTCCGCTGACGCGACCGCGCGGCGCGAAATCCCCACGGCCCGACCGCCGACCGGCGGTCCGAGCACGGCGAACGGACCGCCGGGCCCCGTGATCGCTAGCATCGGGGATCGTGCGCGAAGACACCCGAGCGTTTCATCGCATCCGCCTCATCGCCGTGGTCTCCGGACTGCTGGGCTTTCTGCTGGCGGTGCTGACGCCGATCCTGCCCGTGAAACAGGATCGGCCGACCCTGAATTGGCCGCAGGGCGACGCGGTGAACATCGAAGCGCCGCTGGTGTCGTACACGCCGCTGACGCTCGATGTCAGCATCGGCTGCGAGGTACTGCGCGAGCGGCCCACCGGCACCCTGTTCTCGACCGTCCCGGTGGCATCCGGGAAGGCGGTCGACAAGGGGCTGGTGGTCCGGGTGGACGATGCGGCGGCCGCCGAGGCGAACCCCGCCGTCCCGGCCCAGCGCACGATTTCGGTTCTGCTGCGCAACATTCCGCTGCTGTCCGCGCCGATCGACGAGATCCAGAACTGCGGGTCCCTGACCCTGCACTCGGACGCGACCGAGACCCGCGCGGAGTTCGCGGGAGCCGCGCGCAAGGACGGCACCCCGTTCGTGGGCAGGGTCGCGGGCGACACCCGGCCGCAGCTGGTCGGCATGTTCACCGACCTGCCGAAGGACCGGCTCGGGGCCTCGACGGCGCACGCCGAGATCGACGCGCGCTTCAGCAGCACCCCGAGCTGGATCAAGCGCATCGCCATCGCCGGCGCGGTCCTGTGCACGCTGATCGCCCTGCTCGCACTGCATCTGCTCGACACCCGCGACGGCCGCAAGCCGCGGCGCTTCCTGCCCGCGCACTGGTGGCGTTTCCGGCCCGCCGACGGCGTGGTGCTCGGCACGCTGGTGCTCTGGCACTTCATCGGCGCCAACACCTCCGATGACGGCTACATCCTGAACATGGCTCGGGCCTCGAAGGTTTCGGGCTACATGGCCAACTACTACCGCTGGTTCGGCGTCGCCGAGGCCCCGTTCGGCTGGCCGTACGAGGTGCTGGTGTGGATGTCGCGCATCAGCGACTCCAGCCCGTGGATGCGCTTGCCGTCGCTGCTGGCCGGAATCGTGTGCTGGCTGGTGATCAGCCGGGAAGTGCTGCCGCGCCTGGGCGCACGCGTGCGCCGCGACAACGTCGCGGTCTGGACCGCCGGACTCGTGTTCCTGGCCGCCTGGATGCCGTACGACAACGGCCTGCGCCCCGAACCCCTCATCGCCGCCGGCGCACTGCTGACCTGGTGCTCGATGGAACGCGCCATCGCGACCGGCCGGCTGCTGCCCGCGGCGGTGGGCGTCCTGATCGCCGCGTTCTCGCTCGCCGCCGGGCCGACCGGGCTCATCTGCCTGGCCGCGCTGGTGGCAGGATCCCGGCCGGTGCTGCAGGTCATCATCAAGCAGGCCCGCTCGGACGGAAAGAACACCGGCCCCGCCCTGCTGCGCTACGCGGCCCTGCTCGCGCCCGGCATAGCGGCCGGAACCCTGGTCCTGGTGGTCGTTTTCGCGGATCAGACGCTCGCCTCGGTCATGGAGGCCACCCGCGTCCGCACCGCCATCGGGCCCAACGTGGCGTGGTTCGACGAACGCACGCGGTGGGATTCGCTGCTCATGCTCTCCCCGGACGGCTCGCTGGCCCGGCGCTTCGGCATTCTGGCCATGCTGCTGTGCCTGGGCGTGTGCGTGATGGTGATGCTGCGCAAGAACGGCCGCATCCCGGGCACCTCGCGCGGACCGTCCGCGCGCATTCTCGGCATCGTCTTCATGTCGCTGTTCTTCATGATGTTCACTCCGACCAAGTGGACGCACCACTTCGGCGTGTACGCCGGGCTCGCGGGCTCGGTGGCGGCGCTGGCCGCGGTCGCGGTGGGCGTCAACGGGATTCGCTCGCCGCGCAATCGCACCCTGTTCACCGCGGCCGTGTTCTTCCTGCTCGCCATGACGTTCACCGGACCCAACGGCTGGTGGTACGTGTCGAGCTACGGCGTGCCGTGGTTCGACAAGGCACCGCTCGTCGCGGGCAAGGGCTTCTCCACGCTGTTCCTGGGCCTGGCCATCCTGTGCCTGCTCATCGCCGCGTTCCAGCACTACCGCGAGCCGTACACGACGCCGAAACCGGTGCGCGGCTTCGACAAATTCGCCAGCATGCCGCTCACCATCGCCGCGGCCGCCCTGGTGCTGTTCGAGGTCGCCTCGCTCGCCAAGGCCGCCGTCACCCAGTACCCCGCGTACTCGGTCGCCAAGTCCAATATCCAGGCCCTGGGCGGTGATTCGTGCGGGCTGGCCAATGACGTACTGGTGGAGACGAACACGCGCGATTCGCTGCTGCGGCCCTGGACCGGCTCGGTCGCGGACGGATTGTCCGCCGAGAACACCGGATTCACCCCCAACGGCGTGGCCACCGACCTCACCGCCGACGCCGAGGAGACCGTCACCGGCGGCGCGAACTCGGTCGACAAGGACTCGGCCAACAAGACCACCAACACCACCGGCGCGGGCACCGGCGGCGGCACCAGCGCCGAGACCGGCGTCAACGGCAGCACCGTCACCCTGCCCTTCGACCTCGACCCCGCCACCACCCCGGTACTGGGCAGCTACAGCGAGGACGAGCAGGCCGTCGCCAAGCTGACCACCGGCTGGTACCGCCTGGACCTGACCGGCGACATGCGTTCGGACCCGGCCTACCGGGTGCTCGCGATCACCGCCGCGGGCCGCATCCGGTCGGTCAACAAGGACGGCGTGGAGACCTACGGCCAGGATCTGTTCCTGGAGTACGGCACCCGCGCCGCCGACGGCACGATGACCGGCACCGGCCGCGTCCGGCCGATCGACATCGGCCCCGCGCCGTCGTGGCGCAACCTGCGCGTCCCGCTGGACCAGATCCCGGTGGGCGTCAACGCCGTTCGCCTGGTGGCCAACGACGTGGACATCACCCAGCGCCAGTGGCTGGCCGTCACCCCGCCGCGCCTCCCGAAGCTGGAGACGCTGAACTCCGTTGTCGGCGACCGTGCCCCGGTCCTGGAGGACTGGCACGTCGGCCTGGCCTTCCCCTGCCAGCGCCCCTTCGACCACCACGACGGCGTGGCCGAGGTCCCCGAGTGGCGGATCCTGCCCGACCGCACCGGCTCGGACGCCTCCAACGCCTGGCAGGACGACATCGGCGGCGGCCCCCTCGGCTGGACGGGCCTGCTGCTGAAGTCCGCGACGATCCCGTCCTACCTGAACGACGACTGGTCCCGGGACTGGGGCTCCCTGGAGCGCTTCACCCCGTACGTCCCGGACGCGGCCCCGGCCGACTTGCAGGTGGTCGTCGAAACCCGCACCGGCTTCGCAAAAGACGCACCGATCCGAGCGAAGTAGAGATCGCTTTCGCACCCGTCGCCACCACGAGTCCGGCGGGTGCGAAAGCTGCCACCGAAGGGTGCGAAAGACTGCCTGATCTGGTGAAATCGCCGAAGCTCCGGCCCGGACACCTGATCTCGTGAGATCGGGGTAACTCCGGGGGTACCCCCAAAATTGTGTGCGCGCGAATCCGCACCACGCGTGCACGACGGTCAACGGCTCTCAGGCCGGGCGCTGAATATCCGGGGAGGCGGGGGAGCCCAGTACCATCAGCAACCGTGCCCGACGCCTCCGCTGTCCTGAGCAAACCCGCTACGCCGCCGCCTCCCACGGCGACGCCTCGCGACTACCGCACCGCGAAGCTGATAGCGATCGTCGCGGGCGTGCTGGGAGCGCTGTTCGCGCTCGCGACCCCGTTCCTGCCGGTGAAGCAGACGGTCGCGACGGTGCAGTGGCCGCAGCGCGGGACACTGGAGAGCATCGACGCCGCGCTCATGTCGCAGGTGCCGCTGGAACTGCGGGCCACCATTCCCTGCGCGGCGGTGAATCAGTTGGATCCGCGCGGCGGCATCCTGCTGGCAACCGCGCCGCCACAGGGTAGCGGAGCGGACCTGCAGGGCTTGTTCGTCCGCGTGTCCGGCGAGAGCGTGGACGTGCTGGACCGCAACGCGGTCGTGGCAACCGCGCAGCGGTCGGAAATGGCGAACTGCACGCAGATCGTCATCACCTCCGACAACACCCAGACCTCCGCCGTCTTCGAGGGTTTGACCCGCACCGCGGAACGGGTCACCGCGAACGGCGGGCGCGAGAACGTCACCGTCCCCGTCGAGGGCCGCCTGCTCGGTGACCTGCGCCCCCAGGTGGTCGGCGTCTTCACCGACATGAAGGGTGATGTGCCGCAGGGCCTTTCCTTCTCCATGACGGTGGACTCGCGGTTCTCCTCCACCCCGACCCTGCTCAAGCTGGCCGCCATCGTCGCGGCCGTGCTGCTGACCCTGCTGTCGCTGGGCGCGCTCGCGGCACTGGACACCAGCGACGGCCGCGGGCACCGGCGCATCTTCCCCCGGCACTGGCTGAAGCCGACCTGGGCGGACGGCGGCATCATCGGCACGCTGCTGCTGTGGCACTTCGTGGGCGCCAACACCTCCGACGACGGCTACATCATGACCATGGTCCGGGCGGCGCCGCACGCGGGCTACATGGCCAACTACTTCCGCTGGTTCGGCGTCCCCGAGGCCCCGTTCGGCTGGTACTACTACGTCATCCAGGCGTTCTCCGAAATCTCCACGGCCAGCCCGGTCGTGCGCATTCCGGCGCTGCTGTGCGGCATCCTGTGCTGGCTGGTGATCAGCCGCGAGGTGGTGCCGCGCCTGGGCCGCGGCGTGGCGACCTCCAAGGTGGCGCTGTGGACCGGCGGCCTGGTCTTCCTGGCGTTCTGGCTGCCCTACTGCAACGGCCTGCGCTCGGAGCCGATCGTCGCGCTCGGCGCGCTGCTGACCTGGGTCTCCATCGAACGCGCCATCGCCACCGCGCGCCTGCTGCCCGCCGCCATCGCGGTGCTGGTCGCGGCGTTCACCCTGGCCGCCGCGCCGACCGGCCTCATGTGCGTCGCCGCGCTGCTCGCCGGCATCCGCCCGCTGGTCCACATCGTGGTGCGCAGGCACCGGCAGTTCGGCACCACGGCGCTGCTCGCACCCATCGCCGCGTCCGGATTACTGGTGCTGGTGGTCGTTTTCGGCGATCAGACCTTCTCCGGAATCATGGAGGCCAACCGCGTCCGGCAGGCGATCGGCCCGAATCTGGCCTGGTACGAAGACTATTTGCGCTACTACTACCTGTTCGTGGAGACCGTCGACGGCTCGCTCGCGCGCCGCTTCGCCTTCCTGCTCATGATCCTGTGCCTGATCACCACGATGCTGGTGCTGCTGCGCCGGCGGCAGGTGCCGGGCATCGCCTCCGCGCCGACCTGGCGGCTCATGGGCGTGGTCTTCGGAACCATCTTCTTCATGATGTTCAACCCGACCAAGTGGACGCACCACTTCGGCGCGTACGCGGGCATCGCGGGCTCGCTGGCGGCGGTCACCGCGGTCGCGGTCTCGGCCACGGCGCTGCGCTCGCGCAAGAACCGGTCGGTGTTCCTGGCGGGCCTGCTGTTCACCCTGGCCGTGGCCTTCTCCGGCATCAACGGCTACTGGTACGTCTCGAGCTACGGCGTGCCCTGGTACGACAAGCGGGTCTCGCTCAGCGGCTACCAGTCCAACACCCTCATGCTCATGCTGTTCGGCCTGGCGCTGGCGCTGGTGGCCTGGCAGTCGCTGCGCGAGGGCTACGCCAAGCCGATGGCGAGCGGAAAGACCGCGCGCGGCAGGCGGGTTCGGCGCTTCGCGGCGATTCCGCTCACCGTCATCGCCGCGCTCATGGTGGCCTTCGAGGTGCTGTCGCTGGTCAAGGGCGCGGTGTCGCAGTACCCCGCGTACTCCCTGGCCCGCTCGAACTTCGATGCGGTGGGCGGCAATTCGTGCGGCCTGGCCAATGACGTGCTGGTGGAGACCGATGTCAACGGCGGCAACCTGACCCCGATCATCGATCCGGCCAACCCGCCGGTGAACAACGATCCGCTCGCCGGGGCGAACCCGATCGGCTTCTCCCCCAACGGCATTCCGGAGAAGATCAGCGCCGACAACGTCGAGGTGAAGCCGGGCACCGGCAACACCGACACCCAGACCATCGGTCCCGCCTTCGAAGAGGGCGAGAGCGCGGGCACCGCCGGCGGCAAGGGCGCCGAGGGCATCAACGGCAGCACCGCGGCGCTGCCGTTCGGCCTCGATCCCGCCACCACCCCGGTCATGGGCAGCTACCAGGACGGCGTGCAGCAGCCCGCCGAGATGAAGTCCAGCTGGTACCAGCTGCCCGCGCGCTCGGATGACGCTCCGCTGGTTGTCATTTCGGCCGCGGGTCGCATCCTGTCCTTCGACGACACCGGCAACATGACCTACGGGCAGTCGCTGGTGGTCGAGTACGGCCACCGCGAGGCCGACGGCACCGTCACCGAGCTCGGCTCCTACCTGCCGCGCGACATCGGCCCGGCCCCGTCGTGGCGCAACCTGCGGGTGCCGTTCTCGGCGCTGCCGGAGAACGCGGACGCGGTGCGGATCAACGCCAAGGACCCGATCCTCATCGGCGATCAGTGGCTGGCCTTCACCGCGCCGCGCGTGCCCAAGCTGCAGACGCTCAACAGCTACATCGGCTCCACCCAGCCGGTGCTGCTGGACTGGGCGGTGGGCCTGCAGTTCCCGTGCCAGCGCCCGTTCGATCACCGCTACGGCGTGGCGGAGATGCCGAACTTCCGCATCCTGCCGGACCGCCCGCTGGCCATCAGCTCCACCAACACCTGGCAGGCGGCCGAGAACGGCGGCCCGCTGGGCTTCACCGAGATGCTGGCCAAGTCCAAGACGATCCCGACCTATCTGAACGAGGACTGGGATCGGGACTGGGGTTCGCTGGAGCAGTACGACCAGTACTACCCGGCCCAGCCCGCCGAGATCGAGACCTCGACGGCGACCCGCTCCGGCTTCTGGTCCCCGGGACAGCTCCGGGTCTCCTGACCCGCACGCCGATCCGATGAACGGCCGCCCGCGATCCGCGGGCGGCCGTTGTCGTTCCGCCCGCCCGGACCACCGTTTCACCCCTGCTCACCGGGGAAACCCACCCGTTGTGAGCACGGGCGGAACCTACCGGGAAGATATAGCCATGGTGAATATTCAACTCGGAGATGTAGCGACCTGGTACGACGTACACGGTGACGGCGAACCGGTGGTCCTGCTGCACGGCGGGTTCGTGGATTCACGCATGTTCGCCCCCGCCATGCCCGCGCTGGTCGGCCGTTTCCGCGTGTACACCACCGACCGCCGCGGTCACGGCCACACCCCGGACGTGGAGGGCCCGCTCACCTACGAGGTGATGGCGGAGGATCTCATCGCGTTCCTGGAGAAGGTGGTCGGCGAGCCCGCGCACCTGGTCGGGCACAGCGACGGCGCGAACGTGGCGATGCTGGTCGCGCTGCGCCGACCGGACCTGGTCCGCAAGCTGGTGCTGATCAGCGGAAACTTCCACCACATCGGCGTATTGCCCGGCGTCATGGACGGATTCGAGGATCCGGACACGCAGAAGTACCTGGCCGGGCGCTACGGCGAGGTCTCCCCGCACGGCGAAACCCACTTCCCCGTCGTGGCCGCCAAGATGCTGGACATGGGCCGCACCGGCCCGACCCTGGCCCCCGAGGATCTGCGCGACATCCCGCACCGCACCCTGGTCATGTCCGGCGACGACGACGCCGTCGCACTCGAACACACCATCGCGCTGTACCGGGCGATCCCCGATTCCGAACTCTCCATCATCCCCGCGACCTCGCATCTGCTGGTCATGGAGAAGCCGGGGCAGGTCTACGCGGAGATCGCGGACTTCCTCGGCAACGATCCGGCCCCGACGCGGCAGCCCATCCGCCGCGCCGAACCGGCGCATCGGTAGTCCCGGCGGCGCTCAGCCCGGGATGTGGGCCACCCACTCGTAGACCGGGAGGCTCCCCTCGGGAGTGTCCTCCCAGCGCGGGGTCACCTTGAACCGCTCGTAGCCGCCGCCGAACGCCACCCGCAACTCGATTCCCGGCGGCGTAATGGGCACGATGCGGTGATCGAGCCCGTCAGGTCCGCCTTCGAGCAATGCCTTAGGTGAGCTACTCATAGCTGAAGGCTCTCACATGCGGGTCACCCGACCAATCGATTCGCCCCAATCGGCGAGCCGCAAATCGGACACATCTCGCACCCCCGGACGACCCCGTTCCACTCCCATCCGAACGGCGACGGCCTCGGATCAGAGCGGAAGAAGATGGTGTTTGCGCGGGTTACGGGCGACGGTTTTGTCGCGCAGTAGCTGCAACGCCTTACGAATTTCCAGGCGGGTGTCGGCCGGGTCGATGACCGCGTCGATGTAGCCGCGCTCGGCCGCGACCCAGGGGGTGGCGATCGTGGCGTTGTAGAAGGCGATCATCTGCCGGCGCATCGCCGCGCGCTGCTCCTCGGGGGCGGCCTCCAGCGACTTCGCGCCGATCAGGCTGACCGCGCTCTCCGCGCCCATGACCGCGATGCGGGCGGTCGGCCACGCCAGGTTCACGTCCGCGCCGAGCTGCTTGGATCCCATCACGGCGTAGCCGCCGCCGTAGGACTTGCGGATCACCACCGTCACCTTGGGCACGGTCGCCTCGACGAACGCGAAGATGAATCGCCCGCCGCGCTTGATGACGCCGATCTTCTCCTGCTCCACGCCGGGCAGGAAGCCGGGGGTGTCGACCACGAAAACCAAAGGGATCTCGTACGCGTCGCAGAGCCGGACGAAGTGCGCGGCCTTGTCCGAGGCGCGCGCGTCCAGGGCGCCGGCGTAGACCAGCGGCTGATTGGCGACCACGCCGATGCTGCGCCCGTCCACACGGGCGAAGCCGCAGATGACATTTCGGGCCGCGGAGTCGCCGAACTCGTGGAATTCACCGTCGTCGAAGATCCGGATCAGGATGTCGTACATGTCGTAACCGGCGTTGTCGGCATCGGGCACGATGGCGTTCAATTCCCGATCGGAGTCCGTAATGTCCGGCTCCAGGCCAGGATTCACGATCGGCGGCAATTCCTGGCAACTCGACGGCAGGTAGCCCAGGTACTGGCGCACCCATTCGAAGGCGGCCAGTTCGTCCTTCGCGACATGGTGGATGTTGCCGTACTCGGCCTGGCTGCGCGCCCCGCCCAGTTCCTCGAGACTCACGTCCTCGCCGGTGACCTCGCGAATCACCTTGGGACCGGTCACGAACATGTACGCGGCCTCGGTGGCCACGACGATATCGGTGTTGATCGGCGCGTAGACCGCGCCGCCCGCGCAGCTGCCCAGGATCATGGAGATCTGCGGCACCAGGCCCGACAGCGGTTCCTGTCGGCGGCCGAGTTCGGCGTACCAGGCCAGCGAGGTCACCGCCTCCTGCACGCGCGCACCGCCGGAGTCGTTGATGCCGACCACCGGGCAGCCCACCTTGGCGGCGAACTCCATGATGCCGGCCACCTTGCGGCCGAACATCTCCCCGACCGAACCGCCGTACACGGTCTGGTCGTGGGAGAACACCGCCACCGGGCGGCCCTCGACGAGACCGTGACCGGTGACGACGCCGTCACCGTACAGCGCGTCCTTGTCGCCCGGATTGCGAACCAGCGCACCGATTTCCACGAAGGTACCGGGGTCCAGCAGCATGTTGATCCGGTCGCGAGCGGAAGGGATGTGCTTGCGCTCGCGCTTGGCGATCCCCGCGGCACCCGCCGGTTCCCTCGCGACTTCCAACTTCCGTCGCAGGTCAGCGAGTTTCTCGGCGGTAGTGCTCACAGGACTCCCTTCGGTAGAAACCTACTTTCGCAGAACCCGTTTCGCAGCGCGGCTATTTCGGCGTCGTGTCGACGGCCCCCAATTTCTTGGTCAGATCGGCGCCGATGGTCGCGATGCGCGGCTCGTCCACGATATCGATGTGGTCGCCGGGGATGTGAATGACCTCCAGATTCGGGATGTGCTCGTCCCAGCCGCCATTGGGCAGGCGCTCCCCGAAACGTGGCTCCAGCTCGATGATTCCGTCGTGGTAGCGGTCCGCGAGGTAGAGCACCACGTGGCCGTCGTAGTGCTGCGGCGAGATGCGCTGCAGTTCACCGCCGTCGATGTACGAGCTGCGCTGATGTTCGAGCACGCCGCCCGGAATGTCCACTCCGGCGAATTTGACCAGTTCCAGGACGATGTCGATCTGCTCGGCGTCCGTGGCCGCGGCCAATTCCTCGAGCTGCTCGTCGTCGAGTTCGCCCTCGAAACCGTAGGTCTTCTTGGCGAACGCCTGGAAACGCCGGACCCGGTTCACCCGCTCCTCCGGGGTGTCCAGGTGCGGCTGCGACGGCAGCGCCACGTCGATCAGGCCGACCTCGCGCACGTCCGCGCCCTCGGCGCGCATGAGCTCGGCGACCTTCAGCGCGAACACGCCGCCCAGCGACCAGCCGTAGAGGAAGTACGGTCCTTCCGGCTGCCGCTTGCGGATCTCCGGAATGTACTGGCGCGCACGCTCTTCGATGGAGCCCTCGACGCGTTCGAAACCGTACATCGGGGTGCCGGCGGGCAGGCGCTTGAGCAGCGGCTCGTACACGAGCGTGTTGCCGCCCGAGGCGTGGAAGACGAAGACCGGCACCGCGGTGGAACCGGCCTCCTTCGCGCGCAGGGTGCGGACGAAGCCCTCGACGTCGTCGCCGTGCTCCTGGTAGGTGGCCACTAGATCGGCCAGCTTCTCGATGGTCTTGCAGGCCCGCACCTCATCCGCGCTGACCTGGTTCTTGACCCGCTCCGAGAGCCGGGCCACCAGCTTGTCCATGGTGGCGTCGTCCAGCTCGGGCAGCGGGTTGAAGATGCCGCCCGCGGACTTGCCGGTGGCCAGCGCCCAGGTGCCGTACGCCAGGCGCTCGGCGCCGTTGCGCGGGGGCACGTTGTCCTTGTCGGTCTCCCCGACCGGCGGCGCGGACTCGAAATCGGCTGCGGTAGTAGTGGATTCGGCCTCGGCCACGATCTCGGTGGCCTCGGCGATCACGTCCGCGGCCTCGGCGTCGAGCCGGTCGGCCGCGGTCGGCAGCACCGCGAGCGGATCGGTGCCCGCCGCCATGGCCGCGCGCGCGGCGGCGACCAGATCGCCGTCGACCGAGATGTCCTCGCCGGCGGCCTGGCGCGCGGCGATGTCGGCCAGCTCCTCGCGGTGCTCGATGGCGTAGCGCAGCACCTTGCCGACCTCGAGCAGGCTGGCATCGCGCACCGCCTGCAATTGCAGCTGCGGAATATCGAATTCGTATTCCACGCGGTTCTTGATGCGCATGGCCATGAGCGAGTCCAGGCCCAGTTCCATGAGCGGGATCTCCATGGGCAGATCCTCGACGGCGTAGCCCATGGACTCCGCGACGATGATCGCCAGGCGTTGCTCGATGGTCTGCTTGCCGTTGGGATCCCAGCGATCGCCGGTCACCTCGATGACCTCGACCTCGGCGGCCGGGGCCGCGACCGGCTGTGCCACCACCGATTCCGGCAGCGGCGCGCCGGAGGTGACGACGGCGTCGAAGAGCGCGGTGAAGGCGGCGCCCTGCTTGGCGTGCACCGCCACCGACGCGCCGCCCAGGTGCGGGGTCAGCGTGGTGGTCAGGGTGCCGGTGGCCGGAATCGCGGCGTGCGCCACGGTCGCGCCCACGCTCACCGCCGAAAGCACCTGTGCGGCGGCGGCATTCACCAGCGCGACCAGGTCGGTGACGGCCGGGGCCTGCACCTCCCAGACGTGCCGGCCGTCCGGCAGCGCGACGTGCGCGCCCGGAATCCGGCCCGCGCCCGAGTCGCCGCCGGTCAGTGCGACCCTGGGCCAGTACTGCTTCCGGACGAACGCGGTACGCGGCACCGGCGCGTACGCGCCCGCGGGCAGCAACGACGGCAGATCCACCGCGTGGCCCTGCACGTACAGCTGCGCCAGCGCCGAGATGACCGCGGCGGACTCGTCTTCCTTGCGCTTGAGCGTGGGGATCAGCGCGGCGTTGTGCACGCCCGCGGCGAACGTGGTGCCCAGCACCTGCATGAGCGCCACCGAGTTCGGCGCCAGCTCCAGGTAGGTGGTGATGCCCGAGTTCACCGCCTGCGCGATGGCGTTGGTGAAGTACACCGAGCCGCGCATGTTGGTGACCCAGTAGTCCACGTCGTGCACCGGCGGGTTGCCCGCCCGGTAGACGCTCTCCTTGTGGACGGTGGAGTACAGATCGTGCTTCAGCGCGGTCGGCTCCAGACCGGCCAGCTCGGCGGCCAGTTCGCCGAGCAGCATGTCCATCTGCGAGGTGTGGCCCGCGCCGCGGGTCTGCAGCACGCGCGCGAACTTGCCCTCGGCCTCGGCGCGCGCCACGATCGCGTGCACCTGATCCGGCGGGCCGCCGATGACGGTGTTGGTCGGCGCGGCGTAGACCGCGACCTCGATGTCCGGGTAGTCCACCAGGATCTCGGCGATGGCCTCGGCCGAGTACTCGACCAGCGCCATGTTGCGCACCTGGTCGTCGGTGATCATGGCCTCGCCCTCGGCCATCAGCCGCGAACGGGCGCAGATGACGCGGACCGCGTCCTCCAGGGTCAGACCGCCGGAGATGTACGCGCCCGCGACCTCTCCCTGCGAATGACCCACGATGCCCGCGGGTTCCGCGCCGTGCGCGCGCAGCACCGCGTTCAGGCCGAGCTGGATGGTGAAGGTGCCGACCTGGCCGGTGCCGATGTCCCAATCCTGCTCGTCGTCCAGGATCATCTCGCGCACCGAGTACCCGGCCTCGTCCAGCACGTACTCGTCGACCTCGTCGACGGTCCTGCGGAAGATCGAATTCTCGTTGTAGAGCTGTTTACCCATCTTGCGGTGCTGGGCGCCGAAACCGGCCATGACCCACAGCGCACCGCGCGCGGCGGGCGCGTCGGCGGTGTAGACGCCGGTGCCCGGCTTGCCCTCGGCGATGGCGCGCAGACCGGCGACGGCCTCCTCGTGCGTCTTGGCCACCACCACGCCGCGCGAGCGGCCGTGGTTGCGCTTGGCCAGCGACCGCGCCACATCCGCGAGCGGAGTCGCCTGTCCCGCTTCGCTTTCCAGCCAGTCGGCCAGATCGGTGGCGGCACGGCGGCGGCGCGAGGGCAGGTACGCCGAGACCGGCAGGATCAGCGGCAGCGGCTCGTCGCGGTCGGCCCATTCCGGTTCCGGCGCGGCGGCCTCGGCGGTGATGTGCTCGGCCTCGGAGATGACGTCGGTGTTCTCGTTGTCGAGATCGACCGGCGCGGGCGCGGCGGCGTCGGTGGCCGGGGCGACAGGAGTCTTGACGTATTCCTGCACGACGATGTGCGCGTTGGTGCCGCCGAAACCGAAGCCGGAGACGCCGACGGTGGCCTTACCGCTGTAGCGCGGGTACTCGGTCGGCTGCTCGACGACCTTGAGATGCGCGGTGTCCCACGGGATGTAGGGGTTGGGTCCGGCGTAGCCCAGGTTCGGCGGAATCACGTTGTGCTGCAGCGACATGATGACCTTGGCCAGCGCCGCGGCGCCCGCCCCGGACTCCAGGTGCCCGAAGTTGGTCTTGGCCGAGCCCAGCAGCGCGGGCTTGTCGTCGTCACGGCCGCGGCCGATCACCCGGCCGAGCGCGTCGGCCTCGATGGGATCGCCGATCAGGGTGCCGGTGCCGTGCGCCTCGATGTAATCGACGCTGGACGGGGCGATTCCGGCATCGCGGTAGGCGCGGCGCAGCACCTCGGCCTGCGCGTCCGGGTTCGGCGCGAGCATGCCGTTGGAGCGGCCGTCGTTGTTGACCGCGGAGCCCTTGATGACCGCGTACACGGTGTCGCCGTCGCGTTCGGCGTCGGCGAGGCGCTTGAGCACCACCAGCGCGCCGCCCTCGGCGCGGACCATGCCGTCCGCGTCGGAGGAGAACGCCTTGATGTGACCGTCCTTGGCCACACCGCCGTTGGCGTCGAAGCCCAGCGTCGCCATCGGTGCGACCAGGGCGTTCACACCGCCGGCCAGGGCCAGATCGGCTTCGCCGCTGCGCAGCGCGCGCACCGCGTCGTGCACCGCGACCAGCGAGGACGAGCACGCGGTGTCGATGGCCACCGACGGGCCGCGGAAGTCGAAGAAGTACGAGGTGCGGTTGGCGATGATCGACGAGACGCTGCCCATGATGCCGTAGGCCTCGGCCGAGAGCGGGGTCTTGTCCTGCTCGGTGTTGCCGACGCTCATGGCGGCGATGAGCATGAACTCGTTGCCCGAGGAGCCGACGTAGACGCCGACGGCCTCGCCCTTGAGGGTGTTCGCCGGGATCCTGGCGTGCTCCAGCGCTTCCCAGGTGAGTTCCATGGTGAGCCGCTGCTGCGGATCCATGCGCTCCACCTCGACCGGCGAGGTGGCGAAGAATTCGGCGTCGAAGCCCTTGATGACCTCTTGATCGAGGTAGCCGCCCTTGGTGTTCGCGTTCGCGACGGCCTCGGCCGCGCGCGGGTCGGACAGGAACTCCGACCAGCGGCCTTCGGGTAGGTCGCGGATGCCGTCACCGCGATTGATGAGGAAATCCCAGGTGGATTCGGGTGTTTCGCCCGCACCCGGCAGGCGGGTGGACAGCCCGACGATGGCGATGTCGTGCGCCTCGTCCGGGGTGTACCCCGCGGTGTAGAACGAGTCGTCGGCCGATTCGGCCGGAAGGTCCGGTTCCCCGTTGATGATTCGCTCCGCGAGCGAGGCGATCGTGGGGTGCTGGTAGACGATCGTGGCGTTGAGGATGACGCCCGTCAGCTCCTCGATGTCACCGCCGAGCGCGAGCGCGTCCCGCGACGCCAGGCCGAATTCCTCCATGGGGCGATCCACGGTGATCTGCTCGAGCGGCTGCCCGGTCGCGTCGGCGACCCATCTGCGCAACCATTCCCGCAACTCCGCCACCGTCATATCGGCGCCGGTGGGAGCCGCTTTCACGGCCGCGTCAGCGGGCGCAGCCGGAGCATTATCGGTCATCTGGGTGGGGGCCGTGCCCTCGTTCTCAGCCATCAGTTCCTCAAGCTACCTGTCTGCTTACGGTGTGCGGCGGTGTATCGGCGGGGAGTGTCCATGTGCAACAGCGGGCCGCTGCGAAGCGGCGGGCTTCAAGCATGAGTGGCGCGGACCACACCGGTCCGCGCCACTCCACGTTAGATGGTCCCGCTCACTCCTCGTCGGGAGCATCGGGGAAGGCCTGCTGCGTGTAACCGCCACGCAGTGTGCCCTCCAGGTAGGCCGCCTTGCAGGCGGCGCGCGCGATCTTGCCGCTGGATGTGCGCGGAATCGAGCCCGCGGGCACCAGCAGAATGTCCCGCGCGGTCACGCCGTGCCGCGTCGAGAGCGCACCGCGCACCGCGTCCGCGATCGGCTGCGGGTCGGCCTTGCCGGCGCCCGGGCCGCGCTCGGCCACGATGACCAGCTGCTCGGAACCGTTGTCCGGATCGTAGGGCAGACCCGAATGGCTCTCCGCCGCAAACACTTCGGCGGGCAGCTGATTGGCCGGCACCGAGAACGCGGCGATGAAGCCGGCCCGCAGCTGGGTGGAGGCCTCCTGCGCGGAGAACTCCAGATCCTGCGGGTAGTGGTTGCGGCCGTCCACGATCACCAGGTCCTTGACGCGACCGGTGATGTACAGCTCGCCGTCCACGTACACGCCGTAGTCGCCGGTGCGCAGCCAATTGCCGTCGACCGGAACGCCTTCGGCGTGCGAGCCCTCGGCGACCCGGTTGACGATCCGGTTCCGGAAGGTCTTCTGGGTCTCCTCGGCGCGACCCCAGTAGCCGATGCCGACGTTGTTGCCGTGCAGCCAGATCTCGCCGACCCGGCCCTCGGGCAGCTCGGTCGCGCCCTCGGGGGAATCGAGCGAGGCCGGATCCACGATGGCGCCCCACTGCGAGACCGCCACGTAGCCGCAGGAGACCTGGGCGATCGAGTTCGGTGTGCCGTGCTCGACCTTCACGATCCGGCCGGCGTTGAGCTCGGTCCGGTCCACGTAGATGACCTTGGCCTCGTCCTCGTGCCGGGTGGCCGAGACGAACAGGGTGGCCTCGGCCATGCCGTAGCAGGGCTTGATGGCCGTCTTGGGCAGACCGTACGGGGCGAACGCCTCGTTGAACTTCTTCATCGACCCGGTGGTCACCGGCTCCGAGCCGTTGATCAGGCCGAGCACGTTGGACAGGTCCAGCGATTCACCGGCCTTGGGCACGGCGCGCGCGGCGGCGTGCTCGAACGCGAAGTTCGGTGCGGCGGCGAAGGTTCCGGCGCCGTCGGAGACGGCGGCCAGTTCCTGGATCCAGCGCGAGGGGCGGCGCACGAACGCCGACGGCGACATGATGGTGATGTACTTGCCGCCGACCGCGGGCAGGATCACCGTGAGCAGGCCCATGTCGTGGTACAGCGGCAGCCAGGTGACGCCGCGCGAGTTCCAGTTCAGGTCCAGCGCGTTCACCATCTGCAGCACGTTGGTGCCGACGCCACGATGGGTGATCTCCACACCCGCCGGGGTGCGTGTCGAACCCGAGGTGTACTGCAGGTAGGCGATATCGTCGATCGCGATATCGGGGCGAACCCAGGATTCGCCCACACTGTCCGGGATCGCGTCCACGGCGATGATGCGGGGACGCTGGGCCGCGGGCAGCGCACGGAAGAACTGGCGTACACCGGCGGCCGAGGAGCTGGCCGTCAGGATCGCCGCGGGCGTGCAGTCACCGAGCACCGCGTGCAGGCGATCGGTGTGGCCCGGCTCGTCCGGATCGAACAGCGGCACCGAGATGGTGCCCGCGTAGATCGCCGCGAAGAAGGAGATGACGTAATCCAGCCCCTGCGGGGCCAGGATCGCGACCCGATCACCGCGCTTGGTCACCTGCTGCAGTCGAGCGGCCACCGCGCGCAGCCGAGTGCCGAACTGACTCCAGGTGAGGTCCTGGTACACGCCGTCGCGCTCACGGGAGTAGTCGATGTAGCGGTAAGCCAGATCGTTCGCGTCATTCCCGGCTGTGTGCTTCTCGACGTAGTCGACGAGGGTGCGCCCCTCGGGAATCGTGATGTTCCCCGTTTCGTCGAGGTAATCGTCGAAAGTCTCGTCCATTCCTTCTTCTCCTCCGAGGCACACGCGACATGGGCGGCGACGATGCCGCTGTTGCCTGTGTGGGGCCCCGACTTTTCGCCCGCGGGGAGCTCTTGCGAGAGCCGACCTGCAGAATTCTGTTGCGGTCTGCGCGGTGACCGTCTATTGGCTAGATGTACTCAAACCAGGGTCATGTTACAGAGCGGCCACCCTGCCATGCTCCGGAGCGGCCAAACATATCCCAGCTCACTCGGCATCCGCACACGGGATCACCGGCGCGAATGTCGATGTTTGGGTGGGCGATGTTCACACACGATGGCATCGATGTGAGTTGCCGCACCCGGCGGACCCGGGCGACGGTCCCGGCTGATGTGCCGACCGCCACAGCCGGCGAAGACAGAGGAGTTGCACACGCTGAACACCTTCGGGCGAGTCCCGGCGTCGGCGTGTCCTCCATTTTCTCCCAGCCCGGAGCGGTCGCCGTAGGCGGTACGGCGGCGACTGCTCTCATGAACACCTGCTCCTGGCTGGCCGGATTGTGCTGCGGCACCGCGCAAGCCAGGCACCGCAATCTGGAGCACTCTACAACGTGACCCCGAAACTAGGGGGTCGGTCAGTAAGTCAGGAATGTGCGGGATGCGGAGCTTTCTCGATCAGGCCCGTTGCCCAGTCGACGGTCCAGGTCGTGGCGGTGGTGCCGTTGGCGTCCACGACGAATCCCGCGTAGAGGCTGTGCACCGGGTTGCCCGCGGCTTTCACCAGCGTGCCGACGCTGGCCATGATGTTCAGCGGGTTCAATGCCTGCTTGGGTGCGTCGCAGATGAGATCGCCCGGGGAGCACATGGTGAACGAGCGATCGGCCAGCGCACCGAAGCCCGCGCGCGGGCCGGTCATGGTGATGCCCGGGACGTTCAGGCCGCGCAGGGCCACCTCCGCGCCGACCCCGGGGGGCGAGACGCCGATCTCGGTGGGTTGTCCGGCCCCCTGATCACGCCGCCCGTCCGCGATGACGGTCACGCCCAGCACCTTGTCCGCCGGGACCGGTCCGTCGCCCGCGCCGATCTGGGCGGCGATGTCGCCCGCGATGACCGCGCCCTGGGAGAAGCCGACGATCACGTAGCTGGTGAGCGGGCACGCCGCGTACGTCTCGGCCAGCTTCTCGGTGGCCTTGCGGGTGCCCTCGGACCGCGAGTTGTTGTAGGACTGCTGACCGTCCGGTGGCAGCGCGACGGGATTGGAGAACTGCGCCACGTACGGGACGGTGTAGACCTCCAGCCGGTTGTCCGGGAACTTCGCCCGGACCGGGTTGGAGATGTTGAGCATGAGCGACGCCGGATTCGCGGACGGGTTGTACGGGTCGTCGGTGCTGCTGGACTCCCACGTACCGGGCACCGACAGGAACAGCACGTCCGGGCAGCTCTCGGGCTGCGAGGTCGGCGGCGTCGGGCCGGGGGGCGTGGGGCCGGGCACCTTCAACCGGCCCGCGAGCAGGTACCACAGCAGCAGCACCACGATGATGACGATCACGATCGCGGCGATGAGCAGCAGGCAACCCGCCGGGGCGGACCGGCGTCCGGAACGGCGTCGCGACATCACTTGTCGCAGTAGTTGGCGGAGGCGACTTCGTAGTAGATCTTGCCCGCCTGCTCGACCGACATCTTCGACTCGTCGAAGCCGGGATCGGAGCCCGCGATGGCGGTCACGTAGGTGATGATCTGGTCCTCGGGCGCGCCCTGGGCCTTGCCCTGGCACACCAGGTTGCCCGCGGTGAGCGCGATGTCGGAGGCGGCGGGGTTGATCCCGCGCTTCTTGAGCTCGTCGAGGAAGGTCTTGTCGCGGTCCGCGAGCGGGGCCGAATTGCTCGGGGTGGTGATGAACTCGCTCGGCACCGGCTTGGGCCGCTCGACCACCGTGCTGGAGGGCTCGCCGCCGGGCGCGGGCGCGGCCTCGGAGCCGGGGGTCTCGGCGCCGGGCGTGGTGGCCGCGGTGGTCTTGGCCGTGGTCGGGGTCAGAGTGGGCGTGCTCGTCGCCGTCGAATCGTTGTCACCACAGGCGGCGAGCAGTCCGGTGGCGGCGAAAGCGAGAACGACGCCGAGAACCTTGCCACGGGTCCGATGCATTTATTCGTTTCCTTGATCTGTCTGCGGGCACCAGGTCGGCCCCCACATTAGCGGCGACCTCTGCCGACGTCGCTGACTCGGAGCCGAACCTCATGCACTTCTAAGAGAAAATATGCCCGCCGCACCCCGCCCCAACAGGTCAGTTGGGGCGTACCTCCGGGCCGAGGGCCGGAATCGGGAGGGGAAAGCCCTCTGCCGCTTCCAGCCCGGGCGGCTCGGTCGTGGTGGGCGCGGCCGCCGGCCCGGGCCCGGTCGCCGGCGCGGGCTGATCCGCGCGGGCCGGGCCGGCGCCCGGCAGTGCTTCGGGTCCGGCCGGATCGGGCTTGGCCACCACCGGCTTGGTGTCGACCGGCCCGCCCACGGGACGCCCGTCCAGCGAGAAGACCTGCGCGCGGTCACCCTGCACCAGAATCGAACCACCCTGGAAGGCCTGCTGGGCGCCCGCGGCCGTCACGCCCTCCTCACCGATCGGGAAGCCGAGCGGACCGTTCTCGAATCCCTGCGCGCCCCAGGCCTGCATGATCGGGCCGTTGCGCACGCCCCATGCTCCCGACAGCGGACTCCAGTAGATGTTGCCGCCCTCGAAGGCGACGTAGCGGCCGAGATCGCGCAGTCCCTGCTCGGCGCCCATCGGGAAGCCGAAAGCACTGTTCTCGAAACCGATCTGGGCGTACCTGCCCAGGATCAGGCCCTGCAGCAGGTGCGCGCCGGTCTTGGCGCTGAAGTACATGGGCCCGTGTTCGAAGCCCTGCACCACGCCGTCCCGGTTCGGGGTGCGCTGTTCGGGGCCGTTCGGATAACCGGCCGGGCCGCCCTCGAAACCCTGCCTGCCCCACTCGTCCAGGATCGCGCCGCGCACCATCTGCGCGCCGGTCTGCGGGGTCCAGTAGATGGATCCGCTCTGGAAGCCCTGGAAGCGGCCGCGGCCGTCGGGCAGCACTTGCTCACCGCCGGTGGGGAATCCGAGCCCGCTGCCGGCGCCGTTCAGACCGGCGAAGGTGCCGCTGATGGCGCCCCCGACGACCTGCGCCCCGGTTGCCGGGGAGAAGTAGACCTGCCCGTTGCGGAAATCCTGTGCGACGCCGTTGGCGACCGGGTACTCCGGGGTCAGGCAGTCGCCGAGCCAGTTGTTGGCCTGTGCCGCACCGGCTATCGCACCGCCGAGCTTGCAGTCGGTGGCGGTGCCGTCCACGCCGAGCGAGGCCGCGATGTCCGACCAGGACTGGCGCATCTCGAAGTCCCAGTAGGGCCAGGTGTGCGTGCCCGAGGGGCGGTAGCTCACCTGCACCGGGATATTCAGCTTGTGCAGCTTGGACACGAAGTTCTGGGAACTCAAGCGGGACAGCACTTCCAGGCCCACGCCCGCGTAATTGCTGGTGAGACCCGGAATGTCGGACGGCGGATCGGAGGCCCCGGCGGTGCCGCTGCCGCTCGAGATGTACAGCCCGACGCCCTTGAGCTGGTCGGCGATCTCGTAGGGGTCGTGCGCTTTCCACTCCGGGCTGCTCGGCGGGCCGAACATGGCGTTGGAGTCGAAGCCGCCGGAATCCTTCATCGCGAAGTTGACCATCTGCGGCATGCCGAGGGTGGTCAGCGTGAGGAAACCGGAGTACGACGAGGCGTGCCGGACCCAGCCGGGATTGCGCGCGGCCAGCATCATGGCCGCGGTGCCGCCCATCGAGAGCCCGGACACCGCACGGGCATTGGTGGCGCGCCACTGGCTTTCCAGCAGCGGCGGCAGTTCCTTGGTGAGGAAGGTTTCCCACTTGTAGTTGTGCCCGTTGTCCGGTTGCAGCCAGTCGGTGTAGAAGCTGGACTGACCGCCGATCGGCAGCACCACGGTGACGTTCTTGTCGGCGAAGAAGCCCGCCGCGCCCGCCTCCTTGGTCCAGCCGTTCTCCTCGTTGGTGGCACGCAGGCCGTCCAGCATGAACATGACCGGGAATTTGGCGTCCGGGCGGGAGCGCCAATCACGGGCCAGCAGTAGCTGAACCTGGACGGGTGTGCCGGAGGCGGGCGAATTCACCCACAGTGCCACCCGGCGATCACCCAGCCACACGACTTTCTGGACCGTCGCCGGACCCGTAGCGGCGGGGGCCTCGGGTTCGGCAGTGGCCGGACCCAGCCCCGTGAAAGTCACCGCGACCAGTGAAGAAATCAAGGTCGCGGCTATTGCCGCCCAGCGTCGGCGCGCTCGCTTCGTCCCACGAACAACTCCAACCACACAAGTGTTGTACCCCTGATTTCCGCGAGAGCTGGGGAGGACGCGCGGAAATCAGGAGCGTTCAGCAAACGACCGGTTTTCTTTGACCGATTCTCGGAATGGCTCGGTCGGTCGTTTCCCGTATGCCCCTACACCCCCAGGGCGGCGAGGATGTCCGGGCGCGCGGTGGCGAGCTGGTCCTGCCAATAGCCCCAGGAATGGGTGCCCTTGGCCGGACTGTGAAAGTTCGCGTCGATACCGAGCTGCTTGAGCCGGGACATGAACGCGACCGTGTTGACCATCGACAGCGCTTCCAGCGCAATGGCGTTGACCGTGTTGAAGGCGGTCTGGCCCTCGCGGTTGTCGTACGGTCCCGGAATGCCCGAGGCTGCCGAGACGTACATGGGCAGCCCGCGCAGCTGCGGCGCGAACACGAACGGGTCCATCCGCAGCCACGCCGGGCTCCACGGCCAGGCCATGGAATCGACGTTGAAGCGGCCCGCGTCGAGCATGGCCAGGCGAATCGCCTCGCGCATCCCGGGCGCGGAGATGTTGAGGTAGCCCGAGAACGACGACGCGTGCTTGAACTGATCCCGGTGGTAGGCCGCCAGGGCCAGCGCCGCCGAACCGCCCATGGACAGACCGGCCACCGCGTTGCGGGTCCGCGAGACGCCGTGCTGCTCCAGGAAAGCGGGCAACTCGTCGCTGAGGAAGGTCTCCCACTTGTAGGTGAACTTCTGGCCGTTGGTGCCCGAGGGCGCGCGCCAGTCGGAGTACCAGCTCGACTGGCCGCCGACCGGCATCACCAGCGTCACATCGTCATCGATGAACTGACGCATCGCGTTGGTCTCGAAGGACCAGGCGTTGAAATCGTCCCGCGCGCGCAGACCGTCGAGCAGGTACAGCGCGGCGTCGCCGCCGCGCGCCGCCCACTGCACCTGGACCTTCACCGGGCCCATGCTCGAGGGCACCATGAATTCCTGGAAGCGCGGGCGCGCCGGCGGTTCCGGGGCGGCCGGGGGCGCCGGATCGCCCGCGGCGGCCGGATTCGGCGCGGCGGCGGGCGCCGCGGCGGCCGGGTCGGCGGCGGGTTTGGGGTCGGCGGGTTTCGGATCGGCCGCGGGCGCGGCCTCGGCGGCCGGGGCCGGGTCGGCCGCAGGCTTCGGATCGACCTCCGGCTTCGGGTCGGCGGCCGGCTCCGCACCGCCGTCGGGTGCGCGCAGCAGGGGGGCGGGGGCGGCCGAGGCCGAACCCGAGATACCCGGCAGCGCAGCGACTCCCGGTAAGACCGTCGCCCCGGGCAGGACCACCGCGGCGGCCGCCACCGTCAGCACGCGTCGCCACTGACGCGTCTTCGCGAGGGGAACCGAGTCGAGCTCTCGAACCGAACGTGGGCATGACGCGCCCTGTGCTGCCATCAGAATTGTGCTCCTGAACCGCAAGGGGGGAACGACACCAAACGTGACTGGCGTCACGGACATCGGAGCACATTACCGGTGCATACCCGGTTGCTGGCAAGTATCTCGTTCAGCTGGCGTGTATTTCGGCCTTTCCCTCCCGGAAGAGGATGTAGCCGCGCTGGAAGTCCTGCCGTGCGCCGCCCGGAATGGGAGTTTCGTCGCTTATTGGAAAACCAAGCGTTCCACCGGGTCCCGCCGCGCCCTGGTACGCGCCGCCGATCGACCCGCCCACCGCGTGCGCCCCGCCGGCCGCGCTCCAGAACACGCGACCGCCCCGGAAATCCTGTGCCGCGCCCCCGGCCAGCGCGAACTCCCGCGTCACGCATCCGCCCAGCCAGTCCTTCGACTGCGCCACGGGCGCAATGGCGCCGGCGGCCGCGCAGTCCGGCGCGCCCGCGTCGACGCCGAGCGCGGACGCCGCCTGCGGCCAGGACTGCCGCATCTCGAAATCCCAATACGGCCAGGAATGTGTTCCGGAAGGGCGGTAATTCACTTGAATGGGAATGCTCAATTTATTGAGCTTTGCTACGAATAGCTGAGCCGAGAATCGCGCCAGCACTTCGAGGGCCATTCCCGTCCAGTCGGTACTCACCCCGGGAATTCCGTGCGGTATGTCGCGGCGCCCGGCGAGCCCGCTACCGCTGGAGACGTACAGGCTCACGCCCTTGAGGCGCTCGGCCAGGGCGTAGGGATCGTGCGCGGCCCACTCCCCGTCGGTGGCCGGCCCCCACATGTTCTCCGAGTCGTAGCCGCCCGCCTCGCCCATGGTGTACCGGATCGCCTGCGGCATACCGAGAGTGGTCGTGGTCAGCACGCCGGACAGCGATCCGGCGAAGCGCACGAAGCCCGGATTGCGGCTCGCCAGGGTCATGGCGGCGCTGCCGCCCATGGACGCGCCCAGGATGCCGCGCACGCCGCTGGTGCGCCACGAGCGATCCAGCAGCGGCGGCAGTTCCTTGGTGAGGAAGGTTTCCCACCGATATGTCTTGCCGCGGTCGGGTCTTCGCCAGTTGGTGTACCAGCTCGATTGCCCGCCCACCGGCAGGACGACCGTGATGTTCTTGTCCGCGTAGAACTTCTGCGCACCGGCCGTCTTGGTCCAGCCGCTCTCGTCGTCACCCGCCCAGCGCCCGTCGAGCAGGAACAGTGCCGGAAACCGGCTGTCCGGCTGCAGATTCCAATCGCGCGCCAGCAGCAGCTGTACCTGAACTCGATCGCCCATGGCGGGCGAGTCGACCCACAGCGCGACCCGTCTATCGCTCAGCCACACCACATTTCGCACCGCGGGCGCGGACGGCTCCGCGACCGCCGCACCCCCCGTCACCAGGACCGACGCGGCTACCGCGAGCGCGATCAGACCACCGCGCCCGCGTCTCCCCCATCCACCACATGCCACACGTGTCACAGTAGGTTTCTACCGCGCCAACGCCTTTCGCGGGAATCTCCGAGATCCTCGTGACAACGAACACACGGGCGGAATCACCGCCGGACACAAAAAACCGGCCACCCTCGCGAGAGGATGGCCGGTCTTTCGAGAGCGAGTGCGCTCAGGAGTTCAGCGACTGCAGGATGAGCGGCCGCGCCTTCCAGAGCTCGGCTTCCCAGTTCTTCCAGGTGTGCGTGCCCGCGGCCGGGAAGTCGTAGGTCGCCTGGATGCCCAGCGAGTTCAAGCGCTGCTGGAACAGGCGGGTGGTGACCATCGAGATCGCCTCGATGCCCATGGCGTTCGCGGTGTTGAACGCGCCGATGGCCGAGTTCGGCGCCTCGGTCGGCAGACCGCTGGCGGCCGAGATGTACATCGGCAGACCCTTGAGCTGCGGCGCGAAGACCGCGGGGTCCATCCGCAGCCACGCGGGGCTCCACGGGGCGGCGAGGGAGTCCACGTTGAAGCGGCCCGCGTCCAGCATCATGACGCGAATGGCTTCGCGCATGCCGGGAGCGTTCCAGTTCAGCGGACCGGAGAACGAGGACGCGTGCTTGAACTGACCGCGGTTGAACGCGGCCAGGCGCAGCGCGGCCGGGCCGGACATCGACAGACCCACAACCGCGTTGTTGGTCTTCGAAACGCCATATCCGGCAAGGAAGTTCGGGAGCTCCTTGGTGAGGAAGGTCTCCCACTTGTAGGTGTACTTCTGGCCGTTCGTGTTGCTCGCCGAAGTCCAGTCCGCGTACCAGCTGGACTGACCGCCGACCGGCATCACCAGGGTCACATCGTCGTTCTCGAACTGCTGCATCGCGTTCGTCTCGAACGACCAGGCGTTCTTGTCGTCACGCGCGCGCAGACCGTCGAGAAGGTAGATGGCCGAGGAACCGCCGTTGCGGGCCCACTGCACCTGGACCTTGATCGGTCCCATGCTGGAGGGAACCATCAGTTCTTCGAAGCCGCCCGCGGGGGTGCGGTGCACGGGGCCGAAGGCGGGGGCGGCCAGAGCGACAGCGGGAGTCGCCACTGCCGCGGCGGTCGGGATTGCCAGTGCCGCGGCGCCCGCAGCCAGAAGTCGTGCGCCCCAACCACGATGAGCACCACGTCCTGACTGGACTCCACCCGGCATGGCAGACCTGCCGAAACGCATGGATACTGCTCCTTCTCTACTGCTGTAGTTCAGTTGTTTCGCACACGCGCATGGCGAAGCCACATAGATGTGTGCGATCAAGGCTCACCAAGGCCCACTACGAATCCCGACGCTTCGAGTGGGCCCGGCGCTACCACGGTCCGGTAACTTGCGCTCGCTGGAGGGTATTCGACATTCCGATCCCTTGGCAAGGTGATGCTAATTCCGGCCGTAATCGTGCGGTGACCTTATCGCGAATCGGACGTGATGTCGCGGCAACCGGGAAATCCCTATGCCTCAGCCGATGTTGGCGCTCAAGTCCGGCAGCATCTTGAAGACCTGGTCCTGCCAGTAGTGCCAGGAGTGCACGCCGTCCGGGGTGTAGTCGAACACCGCGTTGCTCGGTCCGAGCGAGTCCATACGGGCTTGGAATGCACGGGTATTCGCGAGTGCGACGCTCTCCAGACCGGAGGCATTGGTGACATTGAAGGCGTCCAGCGGGGAGCGCACCGCGTCGCGCGGGCCGGGCACACCGTTTCCGGAGGAGATCCACAGCCGGGTGCCATTGTCACGCAGGCGCGAGGCGAAGACGAAAGGATCATGGCGCAACCACAATTCGCTCCACGGCGGTCCCCACATGGAATCGATGTTGTAGCCGCCTGCGTCGAGCAGCGCCAGCCGCAGCGCTTCGCGCATGCCGGGCGCGGAGATGTTCAGGTACCCGGAATAGGATGCGGCGTAACGGAATTGGTCGGGGTGGTAGGCGGCCAGCACGAGTGCGGCGCTGCCTCCCATGGAGAGGCCGAAGACCCCGTTGCCGTTCGGATTGAAACCCAGCCGGGACGCGAGCGCATTGCGCAGATCGCGGGTCAGGAAGGTCTCCCAGGCGTAGGGAGCGGACTGGCCGTTCGTATTGCTCGCCGAGATCCAGTCGGAGTAGAAGCTGGACTGGCCGCCGATCGGCATCACCACGTTGATGTTCCAGGCGGGCAGCACCTTCGAGATGTCGGTGTCGATCTCCCAGCCGGAGAGGTCGTTTCTGGCTCTCAAGCCATCGAGCGCGTAGACGACGCGCTGGGTGTTGCCGTCGTGCGCGCGGAAGATGCGTGACTTGATCGGCCCCATGCTGGAGTCGACCCAGAAGTCCTGCCCGGCGGGGTCGAAGGCGGCGGCCGCGGGTGCGGCTCCCCCGCTCAGCGCGCTCGCCCACGGTAGGACCAGGGCCACTGCGAGACCCGCCACCACATTGCGTATCCGAACAGACCGCATCCACTCGCCTTTCAGGCATCGATGACCATGACGAATTGCAGAAGCTCTGTGCCGCTCCGGCTTCTCTATAGGCGCATATTCGGAGCCGAGGACCGGGGAAACGCACCCGGATGCGGAATCGTGATCCGCCGGGATCGGAGTACGGCGAAGGCCCTCACCCTCCGGGGGCGGGGGCCTTCGCGCACCTGCGATCGCTATCCGATATTCGCCGAGAGATCCGGGATCATCCGGTAGGCCTCTTCCTGCCAATTCGTCCAGGCGTGCAGACCCTGGGGCGGGAAGGAATAGACCACATTCTGGGCGCCGAGGAAGTTCATCTGCGCCTGAAATGCCCGAGTATTGGCCAGCGCCAGAACTTCCAGGGGCGAACCTCGTACCAGCCGATCGGCGGCGGCCCCGAGTGGGATGGCCAGATCCGCGTCCATCGGCGTGCCACTGCCCGCTGCGATCCACAGCCGGGTGTTGTTGGCAATGAGGGTGGGGGCGAAGACGAACGGGTCCATATGGAACCACTGGGGCCCCCAGGGCGGGGCCATCGAGTCGACGTTGTACCCGCCGGCATCGATCATGGCGATGCGGATGAGTTCACGCATGGCCGGGGCCGAGATGTTGAGATAGCCGGAGAAGGCGCCGGCGAAACTGAATTGATCGGGGTGATAGGCCGCGAGCGTCAGAGCCGCGGAGCCACCCATGGAGAGGCCGAAAACACCGTTTCTGTTGGGATTGAACCCGAGCCGATCCTTCAGCGCCCATCTCAGCTGATTGGTCAGGAAGGTTTCCCAGTCGTATCTGTAGCTCTTGCCCGGTCCCGCGCCCAGCGCCTCGGTCGCGCCCGAGCCGGTGTTCGCGGCCGAGGAGCCCGCGCCCGCCGGCACTCCGAAGAACGAACTCGGTGCGGCCCAGTCCGCGTAGAAACTCGACTGCCCACCCACCGGCATGACGACATTGATATTCCAACTGGTCAGCACCTGGGCGACATTGGTGTCGTTTTCCCAGCCGCTGATGGTCTCCGGGGCTCTCTGGCCGTCGAGCGCGTAGACCACCCTGTTGGTATTGCCGTCCGCCGCTCTGAAGATGCGCGACTTGATCGGTCCCATGACCGGCGAATCGACCCAGAAGTCGAATCCGGCGGGGTCGAAAGCCGCGGTGGCGGGCGCGGTTCCGATCACCGTCACCCCCAGTGGCAGGAGCAGCGCTGTCGCTATCCCCAGCACCAACCTTCTTACGCCCGTACTTCGCATCGACCTAGCCCTCTCGTTGGAGCAGAACCGAGCTTTCCAAGACTGATCTTCTTCGATACACGGCGCTTATCGGGCGATCGACTCGGCGTGTTAGGCCGGAGTCGTGCGCTGGAACCGAACCGAGACCGCTGACCTGGGGCGAATCCGAAACGGCGGGCGCGAGAAATTGGTGCGGGCTTTCCGGAAACGGCGAAGGCCCCCGCCCGGAAAGGGCGGGGGCCTCGAATGGCCGGGCGAGAACGAATCAGCCGATGTTGTTCGACAGGTCCGGAATCATGCGGTAGACCTCGGCGGCCCAGTTGTTCCAGTTGTGCACACCGGTGCCCGGGAAGTCGTAGGTCACGTTCCCGGCGCCGATGGAGGCCATCCGGACCTGGAAGGCCCGGGTGTTGGCCAGCGCGAGCGCCTCGAGCGGCATGCCCTGGATGACCGACATGACGCCGGAGACGTCACCCGGACCCGGGATGGCGCTCGCCGCGGAGATCCACAGGCGAGTGTTGTTGTCCTTGAGGCGCGGTGCGAAGACGAAGGGGTCCATGCGCAGCCAGGCCGGGCTCCACGGCAGCGCCATGGAGTCGATGTTGTAGCCGCCGGCGTCGATCATGGCCAGGCGCAGGGCCTCGCGCATGCCGGGCGCGGAGACGTTCAGGTAGCCGGAGAACGAGCCGGCGTAGCTGAACTGGTCCGGGTTGTAGGCGGCCAGGGTCAGCGCGGCCGAACCGCCCATGGACAGGCCGAACACGCCGTTGCGGGTGGTGCTGAAGCCGAGCCGATCGCGCAGCGCGTTGCGCAGGTCGCGGGTCAGGAAGGTCTCCCAGGTGTAGCGGTAGCTCTTGCCCGGCCCGCCGGCCATGAGCTGGAACGCGCCCGAACCCGACGAGGACCCCGCGCCCGAGCCGGTGCCCGAACCCGAGGAGGACAGCGAGCCCGAGCCGGTGCCGGCCTCGACGCCCAGGAAGGTGCTGGGGGCGACCCAGTCGGCGTAGAAGCTGGATTCGCCGCCGACCGGCATGACCACATTGATGTTCGCGGCGGTCAGCGCCCGCGCCACATCGGTGTCGTTCTCCCAGCCGTTCAGGTCGGTGCGGGCCCGCATGCCGTCCAGCGCGTAGACCACGCGGGAGGTGTTGCCGTCGGCCGCGCGGAAGATGCGGGACTTGATCGGACCCATTCCGGTGGAGGAGTCCACCCAGAAGTCGAACGCGGAGGGGTCGAAGGCCGCGTTGGCCGCACCCGCTCCCACACCTGCCACCGACACCCCGAACGGCAGCAGCAGTGCCATCGACACCCCGAGTACCGACTTCTTCACCCAACCGCCGCTCGATCTCCGACGTCTATCCTGCTCGCCTCGCATATTCCGTACGGCCTTTCGCTTCTGTTCGTGTCCACGGCGTCTTCGCGGCCGCTGTGGGCGTCTCGGGCACCCTATCGTGTGACGGCTAACTGAGCGTTATCAGAAAGAGACAGATGTGATGGGGGCCACGCACGGGGGCGTTTGTGGCCCGAACCCGCTGGTCAATACAACGTAGAGAACAAAACCGTGATCTCGGAAACACCGTCACCACCGGACACCACCGGCATCGCACATCCCTCGCACATCACCGGCAACCCGCCGGTTATGCGTGATGAGCATGGTGAAACCCCACGATCCGAAGATCGTGGGACAGTGTCGGTTTCGGCCGGGCAACCGACTCAGCCGATATTCGCCGACAGATCGGGGATCATGCGGGCGAGTTCTGCCTCCCAGTTCTTCCAGTTGTGCACGCCCACGGCCGGATAGTCGTAGATCGCGTTCTTGCCCCCGACGCTCGCGAATCGGGTCTGGAAGGCCTTGGTGCCCATCAGCGCGACGGCTTCGATGCCCATGCCCTGAATGGTGGTCATATTGATGACGTCGGTGGAGGTCGGCAGTCCGCTGCCCGCCGAGATCCACAGGCGGGTGTTGTTGGCCTTGAGTTTCGACGCGTTGGTGTACGGATCGAGCCGGGTCCAGGACGAGTCCTTGGCGCCGCCCAGCGCGTCGATGTTGTATCCGCCGCAGTCGAGCATGGCCAGGCGCACCGCGTTGCGCATGATCGGCGTGGACAGGTTCAGCGCGCCGGAAAGCGAACCCGCGTAGACGAACTGGTCCGGGTGGTGCGCGGCGATGGTGAGCGCCGCGCTGCCGCTCATGGACAGCCCGAAGATGCCGTTGCGAGTGACGTTGAAGCCCAGCCTGTCCCGCAGCGCGTTGCGCAGGTCCTGGGTCAGGAACGTCTCCCACTTGTAGGTGTAGGTCTTGCCCGGGCCGCCGGCAAGCACCTGGGAGGCACCGGAACCGCTGCCCGCCGCCGAGCCCGCGGGAATCCCGAGGAACGTGCTCGGGGACTTCCAGTCGGCATAGAAGCTGGACATGCCGCCGACCGGCATGACCACGTTGATGTTCGCGGCGGCCAGGGCGCGAGCGCCCTCGGTCTCGATCTCCCAGCCGTTCAGGTCGTCCCGGGCGCGCTGGCCGTCCAGGGCGTAGACCACCCGGTCGGTGTTGCCGTCCTGCGCCCGGAAGATGCGGGATTTGATCGGGCCCATGCTGGAGTCGACGTAGAAGTCGAAGCCGTCGGGATTGAAGGCGGCCTGCGCGGCGGCGGGCTCGAATCCCGGTGCCGCGACCGAGACCCCGAAGGGCAGCACCGCGGCCAGGGCCAAGCCGACGGCGGACTTGCGCGCCCAGGTTCGCGTTCTCGAACCATCCCGCGTCTGCTCGCGCTGGTGCGCCCCATCCCCGTTGCAGCGTCGCATTGCCGCGCCCTTCATTCATGCGCGCGAGGGCCAGCCGGCGCCCGCGTGGGTTATCACGACAACCGTTGCGGTGCATACGAGATGGTTCGGCCCGGTTGTTCTGTGGATGCTATCGCGGAAAGGCCCCCTCGGTGTTACCAAACCGAGATGCGAGTTTGTTAATCCTTTGCGAATCGGACAGAACGGCGGCGGCCCATTGTTAATGGACCGCCGCCGTGTGGTTTTCGAGAGTTTTGCCGGAAGTTACCGAGGTGCGGGTTGTGTCGGATCGACCAGGTCGCACCGCTCGATCTCGTACTTGGGCACCCGGTCGATGCGATAGCTCGCGAACTCCAGCGCCTGCTGAATATTGTGCCGGAAGCGATCCAGGGTCAGCGGCGCCCGCGAGGAGGCCAGCAGATCCTGGGTCTGCGGGCAGGACAGCGCGGTGCGCGCCTGCGTCACCCACTTGTCGTCCATGAACCAGGGCAGCCACGGCTTCTGATCCACCATGCCCGCGTCCACCACGACCCAGTCCGGGTACAGGTTCTTGTCGTGCCCGATGCGGCCGTCGACGAGCCGCTCGGTATGCGCGGCAAGCGGATACGCCAGCCCCATCTGATCGATGACGCGCACGTCCAGCGGAACGTTCATGGAGGTCATGCCGAGATTGAGGAAGAACACGGTATGCCCGGCCCCGCCCGCGGGGATGGGCTCCGGCGGCGGCGCGATGTACCAGAACATGAAGGACGGCGAATTCAGCAGCAGGCCGCCGTTGGGCGTATCGGCGATATCGCGCACCATGGCGCGCATGCGCGGATAGTCCAGGTAGTCCTCGGCCCGAATCGGATGGTCGTGGCCGGTATTGAGCACGTAGTACACGCGCTCGTCCACGATGCCGGTCGAGCTGATCTTGGTACCGCTGGTGATGGCCGTGGTGTTCGCCGCGAACAGCGCCCAGCCCGCCGTGCCCAGGAACACCCCGAGCACGACCACGAAAGCCCAGTCCAGACGGCGTGATCCGTGCGCGGAGCCGCCGAGGAAACCCTCCGGGATCCGCAGCGGCAGCACCGCGACGGGCAGCAGCAGGCAGAACAGCTGGGGCAGCAGCACGCGGCCGTGCATGAAGTCGCCGCCGACGCGGATCTGGTAGACCGCCAGCAGCAGGCCGCTGCCGACCATGAGCAGCACCACCGCGGCGGGGCTGTGCAGGGCCGCGCTCGCCCGCTGAATCCGGTTGCGCGGGGCGGTGTCCGGTTCGGAATGCTTACCGGTCGGCGTCTCGGGCCGGCCGTAGCGCACGGCGACCGTGCCGCCGACCGCCAGCAGCACCAGCGGCACCAGCAGCCAGTACGGGCCGATGAAGTTCCACAGGTAGACGAAGCCCTGTTCCCACTTCGCGCCGCCGGCGTCCTTGGCGACCGCCGTGTTCGGGTAGGGCAGGCCGTAGTAGCCCATCCGCCACACCTGGTACGCGATCGGCACCAGCCCGGCCACCGCGACGATCGCGACGCGGAAGAAGATCGGGCCCAACCGGGTCCGGGGCACCGGCGCGCAGAAGAGCATGATCAGCGCGAGGGCGCCGACCAGGGTCATCTCCGGGCGGATGAGCGGGGCCAGACCGGCGCAGAACACCAGCCCGAAATAGCCGGGCAGGCGCGGATTCTCGGTCTGGGACCAGCGAATCAGCCACCACCACAGCACGCCGAGCCAGCAGATGACCAGGCTGGTCTCGAGGCCGGAGGTGACGTAGTCGCGGGCCGGGGGCACCGCGATGTAGACCAGCGCGCCCGCGGGCAGCAGCAGGGCGGAACCCGTTCCGCCCCACAGCCGCGCCGCGCCGAGCATGGCGAACACGATCGCCAGGACCGAGAGCACGAGCGCGATGGCGAGCACCACGTATTCGAGCCTGCCCTGGGTGAGCCAGCTGAAGAACCAGACGATGTAGGTCCAGGCCGTGCTGGTGTTCGCCTCGACGCGTTCGCCGGCGTTGAAGACCGGGCCGTTGCCCGCGAGCAGGTTGCGCACCGTGCGCAGCACGATCAGGCCGTCGTCGGCGATCCAGCGGCGCTGCCAGCCGCCGGCCGCGAACAGCGTCGCGGTCAGCGTGATCCCACCGATGAAGATGGCGCGGGACAGCAGCGAGTAGCGACCGCCGGCTTCTCCGGCACGACGACCGGCGCCGCCGAGCGGCAACTGTGCCGTCGGGGCGCCCGCCTCTCGCTCGTGTCCCTCGACCACGTCAGGTGAGATAGACAGCGACACCTACCGCTCCGATCCAGGCTATTGCGAGGAACTGGAGGATGCGGTCCCCCAGGGCGATCTCTTCCGGCTCACCGGCTTCGCCGCCGTCGACGTCGACCGCGTAGCGCAGGATGGCGATGGTGAACGGGATCATGGAGATCGCGAACCAGTCGGTGTCCTTGACCCGGCCTTGTTCGAACGCCCACAGGCCGTAGAACACCACGACCGCGGTGGCCGAGAGCATCCAGACGAAACGCAGGTAGGTCGGGGTGTAGTACTGCAGGGACTTGCGGATCTTCGCGCCGGTGTCGAGCGCGATCTTCAACTCCGCGTAGCGCTTTCCGGCCGCCATGAACAGCGAGCCGAACGCCATGATCAGCAGGAACCACTGCGACAGCTTGATGTCGGCCGCCGCGCCGCCCGCGATCGCGCGCAGCAGGAAGCCCGAGGACACGATGCAGATGTCGAGCACGGCCTGGTGCTTGAGGCCGAAGCAGTACGCCAGCTGGATGCCGATGTACACGGCCATCACCACGGCCAGATGCCAGGACGCGACGAAGGACACCGCGATGGAACCCACCAGCAGCGCCGCCGACAGCATGTAGGCCAGGTTCACCGGCACCACACCGGCCGCGATGGGCCGGAAACGCTTGGTCGGATGCGCCCGGTCGGCCTCGACGTCGAGGGCGTCGTTCACCAGGTAGATGCCCGAGGCCGCCATGCAGAACACCAGGAAGGCGATGCCGACATGCCCGATGACCGTCCAGTCGCCGACCACCAGATCACCGGCGGCGGTCTTGCCCGCGGCCAGTGGCGCGGCCAGCACCAGCACGTTCTTGACCCACTGGCGCGGGCGCATGGCCTTGATCAGGCCGCCGGCGAGGGTCTTGGGCGGGCCCTTGACGACCCCCTCGGCTAGGTCGGTCCCGGTCGGCTCTTCGCTCATGTCAACAAGCGCTCTTTCCTGTGCGGTCACTTGGCGAGTCTCTTTTCGGCGGCAAGCACAACGGCGGCTGATGCGGCGCCCAGCGCGGAACCGGCGAGTACGTCGGAGGGGTAGTGCACCCCGAGTACGACTCGGGACAGCAGCATCGGCGGGACGAGCACCGCAGGCAAGGGTAGCCCGGTGAGTCTGCCGAGCAACACAGCCGCTGCCGTGGTGGAGGTGGCGTGCGACGACGGGAAGCTGAGCTTGCTCGGCGTCGACACGTTGACCTGCACGGACGGATGATTCGGGCGGGGGCGGCGCACGATTCGCTTGATCACGACGGACGCGGCGTGCGCGCCGAACGCGCCGACCGCGGCCCCGGCCCACTGCCGCCGGCGCGGCTTGTCGACCAGCGCGCCGACCGCGGCCAGGCCGATCCAGCCGAGCGAGTGCTCACCGAAGTGCGACATCCCGCGCGCGGCCTTGACCACCGCCGGATTCTGCCCGATGGTCCCCTGCACCGCGTTGAGGATCTTGACCTCGAACGGCGAGTCCCCCGGGGCAGACGACGCGTCGGGAACGGCGTGCAACCCGCGGTCCGCCACGGCGGCCGAATCTGCTGCTGTCATTTGCTCTCGTTCCCTGCGTCGATGCCGAAGATGTTCTCCCACGCCGCCTTGCTCGTGAGATGCGAATGCGCCGCACGATACTGCTCGCGCACCTCGGGGAAGCGCTCGGCCAGTTCCTTGCGCAGCCGCATCGATTCCTTGAACAGTTCCGCGGCCTGCCGCGGATCGCGCTTGCGGTAGACCACGCCGCGACCGTCGGCGGTGGTGACGGTGACGCCGTCCACCTGGGAGAGCAGGAACCAGCGCGCGTCCAGGGTGGGCACGTTCAGCTGCGGGGTCTCGTGGTGGCGGGTGTCCGCCTTACGGAAGTTGTGCAGCACGCCCCGGCCCAGGCGGGCGATCTTGGCGATCGGGTTGCCGGGTTCGCCGACCGCGCCGACCCCGGCCCGGCTGGCCATGGGCAGTTCGGTGGAGGACGGCACCACGACCGCGTCCGGGAACTGCTTGCGCATGGCGTGGATCTTGCCCAGCGCGCTGGGCAGCAGGTCGAACAGGCGGTCCGGCCCGGCGAGGTAGTCGCGAATGGCCTCGTTCTGAATGGCCACCGTCGAGTACTCCAGGCACAGCAGGTGTTTCAGCGTCGCCTTGACGGTGTTGACGACCATGGGGCGGCCGTCGTTGGGCAGGTGCAGCGAGGCGACCACCAGCCGGTTGCGCAGGTGGAAGTACGCCTGCCAGTCGATGGCGTCGTCCTTGTCGCTCCACGCCATGTGCCACACGGCCGCGCCCGGCAGGGTAACGGTCGGATAGCCGTGTTCCCGTGCGCGCAAACCGTATTCGACGTCGTCCCACTTCAGGAACAGCGGCAGCGGCTGCCCGATCTCCTCGGCCACCTGCCGCGGGATCACACAGGTCCACCAGCCGTTGAAGTCGACGTCGATGCGCCGGTGCAGCAGTTTGGAATTGTCGCGATCCCGCAGCGGGTACTTCGAGAAATCGTGGTCGTACTCGACGTTCGGGGCCGCGGACCACATGAAGATGGACCGGTCCACGACCTCGCCCATGGTGTGCAGGTGCGAGCGCTCCTGCAGGTTGAGCATCTGGCCGCCGGTCAGGATGGGCGACTTGGCGAAGCGCGAGAAGGCGAGCGCGCGCAGGATGCTGTCCGGCTCGATCTCGATGTCGTCGTCCATGTAGACGATGTACTCGGCGTCGGTGGTCTTCAGCGCCTCGTACATGACCCGGCTGTAACCGCCGGACCCACCCAGATTGGGCTGGTTGTGAATGGCGAGCCGATCACCCAGCGGCAGTGCGGCTTCGGCGAAACCGGGCTCGTCCACCACCTTGCGGTTGCCCTGGTCCGGGATGATGACCGCTTTGATCTTCTCCAGCACCAGCGGGTCGTTGCCGAGTGCGGCAATGGTTTTCACCGCGTCGGTGGGCCGGTTGAAGGTGGGCATGCCGACGGCGATGCTGCCCTCGCCCGGCGCCTCGGTCGGCGCGTACCAGCCGCCGTCGCGCAGTTCGACCGCGCTGTCGGTGGTGATGTCGAACCAGATCCAGCCGCCGTCCTCGAACGGGGCCAGCTCGACCTCGAATTCGACGGTGCTGCGGTGCGCCGAATCCAGCTCGTGGCTCGCGCCGCTACCGGGCGATCCGAATTCGTTGCCCTGCACGTGGATTCGCGAGCCGTCCGCCTTGGAGCGGTAGACGTCGACGCGGCCGTGCCCGGCGAGCTCCAGGTGCAGCACCACGGACTTCAGCACGCTCCAGCGCCGCCAGTAGCTGGCGGGCACCGCGTTGAAGTACGTGCAGAACGACACCTCGGACTCCGCGCCGATGGACAGCGAGGTGCGGGTGGGTGCGTGCGAGCGGCGCGCGTTGGTCGCCGATTCCTCCAGGTAGAGGGTGCGCACGTCGAGCGGTTCACCCGGCCGGGGCAGGATGACGCGCTGTAGGAGTGAGATGGCCCGGGTCTCGGTTGTCATGGCTTCCAGGGTGGCTTGTGCGGTCATTCGGCGGTGTCCACCAGCGCGGCGCCCGACTCCAGGTGCGGGCGCAGCACGTTGTCGAACATGCTGAGCGCGGCGCCGATGGCCATGTGCATGTCCAGGTACTGGTAGGTGCCCAGGCGGCCACCGAAAAGCACCTTGTTGGCGGCGGTTTCGGCCTTGGCGCGCTCGCGGTAGGCCAGCAGCTTGGCGCGGTCGTCGGGGGTGTTGATCGGGTAGTACGGTTCGTCGCCGGTCTGGGCGAAGCGCGAGAACTCGCGCATGATGACCGTCTTGTCGGCCGGGTAGTCGCGCTCGGGGTGGAAGTGGCGCGGTTCGATGATGCGGGTGTAGGGGACGTCCGCGTCGTTGTAGTTCATGACCGAGGTGCCCTGGTAATCACCGGTTTCGACGATTTCGGTCTCGAAATCGATGGTGCGCCAGCCGAGTTCGCCTTCGGCGTAGTCGAAGTAGGCGTCCAGCGGGCCGGTGTAGACGACGGGGGCGTCCGGGTTCTGGGCGCGGATCTCGTCGCGGACGTCGGTCCATTCGGTGTCCAGGCGGACCTCGATGAGGTCGTTCTCGGCCATCTTGGACAGCCACGCGGTGTACCCGTTCTTGGGCAGGCCCTCGTAGGCGTCGTTGAAGTAGCGGTTGTCGAAGGTGTAGCGCACCGGCAGGCGGGTGATGTTTCCGGCGGGCAGTTCCTTGGGATCGGTCTGCCACTGCTTGGCGGTGTAATCGCGCACGAACGCCTCGTAGAGCGGGCGGCCGATCAGGGAGATGGCCTTCTCTTCGAGATTGGCCGCGTCCTTGGTGTCGATTTCGGCGGACTGCTCGGCAATGAGGGCGCGCGCTTCCTCGGGGGTGAAGTAGCGGCCGTAGAACTGGGAGATCAGGCCGAGTCCCATGGGGAATTGGTAGGACTGGCCCTTGTGCATCGCGAAGACGCGGTGCTGGTAGTTGGTGAACTCGGTGAACTGATTCACGTAGTCCCACACCCGCTTGTTCGAGGTGTGGAAAAGATGGGCGCCGTACTTGTGGATTTCGATACCGGTTTCGGGGTCCGCCTCCGAATACGCGTTGCCGCCGAGGTGATAGCGGCGTTCCACGACCAGGACCCGCTTACCCAGCAGGTTGGCGGTGCGTTCGGCGATGGTCAGCCCGAAGAAACCAGAGCCGACAACAATGAGATCGAAGGGGGGTGCGACGGTCACGGGAGCCCAGCGTAGTGGAAGACGGTACGGGCGCGCGTTGGCTCCGGCGGGCCGGGTTCCGACGCGCTCGGGGATACGGTCGCGAGCGGCGCGGGTCATCCCGTCGAGCGGGATCCGGCAGCGGGATGTTTGCCCGATATTCACCAAAGTGGGCACGGGCACTTCATGAGAGCTGTATTACATACGCACATGAGCTGAACATCCGTCCAGTTCGTTGCCGTGCGCAGTATGCGGCCGTGCCCCTCGCTCGACCGGAAGACACACATCACCATGCGGTTCCCCCGTCTCGCCCCGCCCGGGTTTCCCTCGCTCGCCCCGCGCAAGCGCCCCCGCCTCGCCCCGCTCGTGGGCGCCTTCACCCTGGCGGCTCTACTGAGCACCGCCGCGCTCGTCCCGAACGCCGCTCCGGCCCGCGCGGCCGGGGAGACCCTGGCGGAGGTCGCGGTCGCCGACGCCGACGGCCTCTGCGGAAAGGGCGCGGCCACCGTCGACGATGTCGTCACCAATGCCGCCACCGCCGTGCGCACGGTCGTCCCCGCGCATCAGCTGGCCGACTACGACCGGCAGGTGAACGAGTTCCGGCGGTCCGTCGCCGCGCTGCGGGTGCACCGGGCGACACTGCCCATCCACTCCGGTGAATTCGGCGGCCGGCTGGAGTACCTGGACGATCCGATCGTCACGCACCTGGTCAACAACCTCGACGCGCTCCGCACCGGTAGGCTGCATCAGACCGTGGCGGTCTCGGCGCTCTCGATCAACGACGTGATCGAGGTGTTCATCCTCGCCACCCGCATCGTGAAGATCCCCGCCCAGTTGGGGGTGAGCCTGGTGCCGACCGTCGGCTTCGTGCTCAAGCCGATCGTCGGCGCGATCTTCAACGGCGTGAAGTCGCTGGCTCGCTCGGTGCAGGCGCAACTCGCGCTGGGCTGCAACACATCCGGGGCCTACGAGAAGCTGCACCTCGAGCTGTCCGAGTCCCGGGTGGACGTGCCCCAGCCACTGCTCGACCTGGCGAACCAACTCACCCTGGCCGACGGCGCGTGCACTCCCCTGGCCGAACTGAAGACCTCGGACCTGGTCGAGCGCACCCGGAACTTTCTGGCCGCCCACCCCGCCCTGGGCGTCGACGCTGCCACCGTGCACGCCAATGCCGATGCGCTGCAGGGCTTCCTGCGCGACAACCGGGTGGCCGACGTCATCACGCTGCGCCGGACGGAACAACTCGGCCCGGCCGTCGCCGCGATGGACTACGGCCCCCTGACCTTCCTGGCGAACCTCGGCTTCGACATCTACGAGGGTAGGGCGCTCGAGACGGTCCCCCTCGGCGACGTGACCGTCGAAAACGCTTTCGACCTGGTGACTTTGGCGCTGGACACCACGAGTCTGCTACTGACACTGGGCAATACGATCGCCGGCTGGACCGGCGTGGCCTCGACGGTCCTGACCCCCCTGTCCCTGGCCCAGACCCTGGCGTTCGCCCCGACCACCTACGGCGCCCCGATCCTGAAGGGCGTGATGCAGTCGATGTGCGCGGCCTGATCGCGGCACGGAGAAGGGGAACGGCCCGGACGAGTTTCGTCCGGGCCGTTCGGCCTTCGTGCCGCACGTGTTGCCGCGGCGCGGTCAGTAGTAGGGGTACTGGTTGTAGCCGGGCGGGTAGACCGGGTGCTTGCCCGCCGCGATCCAGCGGCCTGTCGCCGGTACCGCGCACAGGACGAGGATCGTCAGGCTGATGCCGAGGCCGAAGATCGGGGTGGTGAACTCGCCGAGCGTGAACTGCACCAGGCCGCTCACCACGCCGAGGCCGGACGCGAGGATCAGCATCACGCGGCCCGCGGTCTTGCGCGCGAACAACAGCAGCGCGCCGATGAACCAGAACGCGCCGATGAGTGTCACGACTATGCCGAGGCCGATCAGCAGCGCCTCGAAATCATTGGACGCGCGGCTGCTGCCGTATCCACCGCTCGAACGATCCGAACTCAGCGAGGCCGCGGCGATGACCGCGATGATGCCGCCGATACCCGCGATCAGACCGAGAATCAACGCGATGATGCCCGCGGTGATGGCCGTCGCGCCGCTGGGCGGAGATTGCGGATACATCGGATAGCCGGGCTGATATCCCGGCGGCGGATATCCGGGTTGCTGATAGCCCGGCTGCTGATAGCCGTAACCCCCCGGATAGGGCTGACCGTACGGATTGCTCATGGCTGAGTCCCCCTCCTCGTTCCGGCGAACCTTACCGGGGTGCGCGGTTCGGGGCGACGCCGTATTTCGGGGCTGTGATCAGGACTGCAGCGGGCCCTTTCGGCGCATGAGCGTCGAAAGGGCCCGCGGCTACCCGTATTCGGATTACAGCCGTTCGGCGAATACGCGCATGGCATCGCGAACGTAGACCGCGGTGCCCGCGCCGTGCCGGTCGTAGTTCTGCGCGAATCGCTCGTCCGCGACATACATTTCGCCGAGATTGACGAAGTATTCCGGGGCCGGGCACGTGCCCTGCCAGCCGGTCGTCACCCAGTCGTAGTGCCTGCGCACGATGGCCTGCACCGCATCGCTCTCGACCGGGACCCCGTCCGCGTGGGCGCGGCCGTAGTCGGCGGCGATGTCGATGTGGGTCTGGAAGTGCGCCTTCTTGCCGGCCTCGCTCATGGCGTTCCACCAGCGATCACCGCTCTCCCAGGCGTCCTTTCCCCAGCGGTCGATGACCTCGTCCTTGTATTCGGTGTTGTCGAATCCGTCGAATACTTCCTCGGCCATGAGTGGCTCACCCGCTTCCGTTTTGCGCAATGTGGTGGTCACCGAGGCGATTTGGCGCGCGATCCGGGCCTGCTCCTGACGCAGCAGATCCAGATGGGTGCGCAGGGCCTGGGCGGCGTCCTGTTCGCCCGCGAGTACTTCGGCAATGGCCGGCAGGCCGAGCCCGAGTTCGCGCAGCAGCAGAATCCGCTGTAGCCGGACGAGGGAATCCCGGTCGTAATAGCGATAACCGTTGGCGCCGATCCGGCTCGGCTCGAGCACCCCGATCTCACCGTAGTGCCGCAGTGTGCGGCTGGTGGTTCCGGCGGCCTTCGCCAGTTCCTGAATGGACCATTCGATTGCCACGTCCGACCCTTCCTCCCTCGTTAACCTCGACCGATTCAGGATGCGAGTTGACGTAACGTCAAGGTCAAGCCCGATTCAGTATGCGCGGCGCGCGGCGGTGAATGGGGCAGCGAATCGGTCATCGCCCGAAGTGACTTGCCCCCGTGTCACAGCCCGTGAAACGATTCGACGGCGCGCTGGCGAATACCGGTTTCCACGCGCCTAGTTCGTCTTCCGGGGATGGGGAATCTTCACAATGCTCTCTGCGGGCCGTGCCCGAATCCTGCGCTGGGCGGCCGTCGCGGCCACCGCGCTCAGTTCCACCCTGCTGATCACCGGCACCGCCGACGCGGCGCCGCCCGTGGTGCTCGGCGGCGGCTCCGGTGTGCACGTCGAACAGCTCGACGACGCCGGCGGCACCGCCGACTGCACCCTGACCGCGGTCGGCTACGACGCCGCGGACCGCCTGGTGGCGCTGACCGCCGGGCACTGCGGCCAGATCGGCTCCCGCATCGCCGCCGAGTACACCCGCAGCGGCGGCATCGGGGTCATCGTCGAGAAGAGCGAAGGCAACGACTGGGCCGTCATCCTGCTCGATCCCGAGCGGGTCACCCCGACCCGCCAGGTCGCGCAGACGGTGATCAACGGCGTCGGCGGGCCGCCGCGCCTGGGCGACATGGCCTGCAAGAACGGCCGCACCACCGGCTACACCTGCGGGCTGGTCTGGGAGGCGCACAACTCGTACTTCCGCAGCCAGGTGTGCGCGAACCACGGTGACTCCGGCGCCCCGGTGCTGGTCGGCGACCGCCTGGTCGGCATGGTCGTGGCGGGTCAGGACTTCGAACTCGGCCCGATCACCGTCGATCTCGCACCGTGCAAGGGTGCGGGCGACATCCTGCACCAGCCGGAGATCTCGACCACCATCGCCCTGGTGCTGGCCGACATCGACCGCCGCGGCGGAGTCGGCGCGGGGTTCCGCCTCTTCTGACGTCTCACACGAGCGAGGGCCCCGGACGCGTATGCGTCCGGGGCCCTTCGTGTTTCGCGCCGGTGCTCGGTAGCCGATAGCTCAGTAGCCGACGGTGAATCGGGTCCGGTGGTGCTTGGGGCGCTCGGCCTCGTCGAGCAGGGCGACCGCGAGGTCCTCCATCGAAATCGCCGAGTTGCCTTCGTCATCGGCGATCAGCTCGTCCGCGCCGAGCCGGTAGGCGCCGGTGCGGACGCCGGGCTCCAGCAGGGCGGCGGGGCTCAGATAGGTCCAGTCGACGGCGCCCGTGTAGCCCGTGAAGACCGCGAGCTGCCGGTTGCAGCCCTCGGCGATGGGATGCAGGTCCGCGGGGAAATCCGGCTGCTCGGCCAGGGTCCGCCCGGTCCCGGGGACCGTGAGACTGCCCGCGCCGCCGACGACCAGCAGCCGAGTCTCGGTGCCGCCCAGGCCTTTCAGCAGCGCGGCGGCGACCTGGGCCAATTCCTGTTCGCGACCCGGGACCGGGCGGGTCGCGCTGATCACCAGATCGCTGTCCGCGCCCAGATCCGCGACCTGTTCGGGGTCGGCGGCATCGCCCGCACGCAGTTCCACCTCCACCGGCAGGTCGCGCAGGCGATCCGGGTTGCGGGAGACAGCGACCACCCGGTGTCCACGGCCCAGTGCCTCGGTGACGACCCGGGCGCCGACTCCACCGGCGGCTCCGAAAACGGTGATGCGCATGACTTCTCTCCTTGGACGAGTGTTCGCGTGACGGGGTTGCTTGTTCGAATGCGCTTGGGAAGAACGGTGATTCCGCACCGTCAGGCGGCGCGAACCAGCACCTTCTCCTCGACCGCTGCGGCGACCGGCTTGGGCGCGGTGGCCAGCTGACCGAGCAGGGTGCCGCCCAGGGCGATCACGATGCCGAGGATCTGCAGCGGGGCGAGCGACTGGCCGAGTGCGATCCAGCCGATGACGGCGGCCGAGAGCGGGCTGAGCAGGCCGAGGAAGGTGACCGAGGTGGCGTTGGCCCTGGCCAGTCCGCGGAACCAGATCGCGTAGGCCGCGGCGGTTCCCACGAGTCCGAGGAACAGGTATCCGGCGATGTTGCGGCCGTCCAGGGCGGGCGGAGCGCCTTCGATCAGCAGTGCCAGCGGCAGCAGCATGATTCCGCCCGCGGTGAGCTGCCATCCGGTCATCGCAAGGGGCCCAACGCCTTCGGGACGCCCCCAGCGCTTGGTCATGATCATGCCGGTCGCCATGGACGCCGCCCCGGCGAGACCGGCGATCACGCCCACGGTGTCGAGTGCGGCCGAGGAGCGCAGCACCACCATGCCGACGCCGGCCATGCCGATCACCGCCGCGAGAATCTTTCTGGTGGTGAGCCGTTCGTCGAGGGCGACGGCGGCCAGGCCGAGTGCGAAGAGCGGGGCGGCCGCGCCGAGCACCGCGGCGACGCCGCCGGGCAGGCGGTAGGCGGCCAGGAACAGCAGCGGGAAGAACGCGCCGATGTTCAGCGCGCCGAGCACGCCGGCCCGCCAGATCCAGCCGCCGTGCGGGAGGGTGCGGGTGATGGCCAGCAGCAGCAACCCGGCGGGCAGGGCCCGCATGAGTCCGGTGAACAGCGGCCGGTCCGCGGGCAGGAACTCGGTGGTCAGGGCGTAGGTCGAGCCCCACACCAACGGCGCGAGGCCGGTCAGGGCCAAGGTTCCGGCGTAGGAAGCGACTCCGGGGCGGGTGCTGGTCATTTTTAGCTCCTCATTGATAATCTCAACGTTGAAATAAAAGCACCCGGATGCTTCAGCGTCAAGTATCTCAACGTTGAAACATTTCAGCGACAGGAGCGAACCATGCCCGACGCCGTAGATCTGATCGCCGCCTCCTGGCAGGAAGTGCGTCCTGACGTGGACGTTTCCCCCATGCAGGTGCTCGGCCGCCTGAGCAGGCTCTCCCGCGTCCTCGAACGCGAGCTGGGCACGTTCTTCGCCGGCCACGACCTCGAGCGCTGGGAGTTCGACGTCCTGGCGACGCTGCGCCGCGCGGGATCGGAGACCGGCCTCACCGCGGGCGCCCTCAACAAGGCCGCCATGGTCACCTCCGGCGCGATCACCAACCGGATCGACCGGCTGGCCGCCAAGGATCTGGTCGAGCGCCTCCCCGACGCCGTGGACCGCCGCGCGATCCGGGTCCACCTGACACCCAAGGGCCTGGCCCTCATCGACGAGCTGCTGCCCCTGCACCTGGCCAACGAGACCCGGCTGCTCGCCGATCTCTCCCCCGCCGACCGCGAACAGCTGGCCGCGCTGCTGCGGGTCCTCGGCGAATCCTGGGGCGACACAACGCTGTCCTGACTGTCCTGACCGTCCTGACCGTCCTGACGCAGCGCCGAATTCGGGAATTCGGATTCATCCCCAGGGTTCACAGGGCCGGCTGTGGAAGCCTGCCCCGGAAACGAAAAGAGCCCGGATTCCACGGAATCCGGGCTGCAAAGCAATACGCACGTCACTCCCCGTCGGGAGTTCCGATACGTATTGCCCGTGAGCACAACGCGCGTTCGCTTCTCGTCAGTCGCGGCCGTACGCGGTACTCAGAAATTCGAACGGACCTCGTCAGATTCGTTCGAACCGACCGAACCCCGTCGGGTTCGCATCGTTCAGGGTGAAACTCTCGATGCCCGAACTATCAGGGCAGGACCTGGGGCACGACCTGCGGCGCGAGGGCGCCGACCAGCAGGCCGAGCAGTGCGCCGTTCAGCGCGCCACCGACCGCGCAGGCCGGAGCGGCAACGGAACCGGCGCCCGGAACCAGCAGGCAGAGCACGGCGTGAATGATCGCGCCACCGGCGGCGCCGGTCGCGACGGCATTCGCCAGCGGGTCCGAATTCTGCGCATTCGGATCGGTGGCAATGGGCGCCGCGGCGGCGGGCGCGACCTCGACGGCGACCTGCTGCACAACGGCCGGCTGTTCGGCCGCGTTGATACCGGCATTGGCGGAAGCCACACCGGCTCCGGCCAGAACGGCCCCCGCGGCCAGCGCGCCCACGAGCACCTTGCGGCCGGCATTCTTGAACGAACGAATCATGATGATTGAACCCCGATCTCCCCGACCCCGCCGCGCCGAATGCGCGGCCTGTCAACGATTAACTTCTATCGGATTCCACCGACAGAAATCAAGTGAATCACAACATCTCCACAACTCTCCCCATTACCCGTAAGTAGCTCTCCGCCAGCGCAACTCGACCCGACCTGCGCGGACTCATCCACAAATACCCAATGACCCCTGTGGATTTCGATAGCGACCTAGTCATCACTATGGCGCACATCACGTTTCACGTGAACCGGGTCGTTTCACCTGCGCCGTCGCGGCCGATCCACACCCATCCACAACCTCTCCCACGCTCCCGGAATCCCCTGCGCCACTTATCCCCAGCCCATCCCCAGCCTCTCCCCAATTCATCAACACCACAAATACGAAAAGAGCGGCACTCCCCATTCGGGAGTGCCGCTCTCGTCAATCAAACCCATCCACTACTTCGCGAGTGCGGCGCAATGCCGCTCCCCGACCTCGTTCCACCGCAACTCACACACACCTGCCCCGCCGGCCCACGAACACAGGGCAACAGTTCGACCACTCCCCTATCCACCGCCGAGGCGACGAGCGCGAGCTCGTCGAGCCGGAACGAGGCGGGCGCTGCGAGTCGGGCGGCGAGAAGGTTCTCGGAAAGCCCGGTCCGCGCGGCGAGCGTCCCACGCCCGACCCCCGCGGCGGCCATCGCCCACCCAACTCTTCCGCCAGTGCATTCGCCCATCCAGCCCACCGGACCGCCTCCCAATCGAGCCACGCCGGCAACCCCGCCCTCACCACTGAAGACACGCTCACCGAATCGCTTATCGTTCGAACATATGTTCTAGTATTCAAGATCAGACGAGACGAGGTCAACGATCCCCGTCCACACAATCCGTGCGAGGACTCAAAAACGAATAGCTCCCGACCCCCGGCAGACAGGTGAAAAACGTTGTCCGGCAACCCATTCGGCTCCTTCATTCGCCATCGGCGCAGGACGGCCGGCCTGACCCGCGAGCAACTCGCGAGCCGGGTGAACCTGTCGGTGTCGTTGATCGAGAAGATCGAACAGGGAACTCGTCCGACGACGCTGGCGAACCTGCGGATCCTGTTCGACGGGTTGGATGTGCCCCCGCTGCAACGGCGGCACATCCTGAACCTGAGCCTGCCGGGGATGCTGACCACGGACGACGCCCCGACACCGGCCCCGACCCCCGCCGACCTCGATGACCTCGAAAGCCTGGGCCATCCGGCCGGCTTCTTCCTGATCCCGGCGTTCACCGCGGTGGCGGTGAACCCGGCGTTCGAACACGCCTTCCCGGGCACGGGCCCGGGAACGAACCTGATCGAATGGATCCTGCTGAACCCGGCGGCCCCGGCGGTCGTCCCCCAGTGGCGCCAGGAGGCCCACCGCCTGGTCTGCGCGTTCCGGACCCTGACGCCGGATCCGTCAACGGATGTCCACACCCTCGAGTTGATCGAGAATTGCGGGAAATCGCCGGAGTGGGAACGGATGTGGACGACCAATCTCCCGATTGCCGATCAGTTCCGCGATCAGATACTGGTCCGCGAGCCCGCGAGCAACGAGGTTCACCCGCTGCTGGCTCGCCTCTACAGCCCGGAATTCCCGGACCGGCCGTGGTGGCTGCTCCGCCTGATTCCAGCCTGCCGAAGCCAGCACGAATCAGGCAAGTGAGGGCGCCCTACGGTTCGTACTAACCGCAACGAAACTCAGCCCACGACGGCGCGTCGGACCGCCCTTGGCGGCTGATTCCCACATACCCAAGCAACGCGGGTACCAGAGAATGAGCTGGACAACATCAGGTTGATACCGACGTCCCGGGCAGTCAGCGAGAGAGAGTTGCTCCCAGCTGAGTCAACGCGACCGTCCACCAAGACTCCGGATTCTTGAACGCCGCCTCGTCGATTGAGCGAAGCTTCTCGAAGAGCACGGACGCCCGCTGCGCACGGCCGTCGATCCCCGTATCCGCGTCGATGAACAGTGCGAATTGATAGAGGAAATCCGACAGAGCCTTGAATGTCGAGTTCACCAATTCGAGCGTACCGGCTTCGGTACCCAACAGTACTACTCGACCGCCATTGGCATCGAAACAGAACAGCGCCGAGTCAGGATCACTCGGCACTGCACCTATAATCACCAGCGGCATGAATTCGTCATCAGCAATTCGCAAATTGATCGAATCGTAAAGACTGTATTTCCCACCTTCGAGATAGGACGTGAATACCACAGACATATCGGTGGGAATGAAATCGATCTCGGGATACGATTCCACTGGAGCTCGAAACTCTTCGATGAACTCGGCCCGCGGGAACTCGAAGATGTTATCGATGCCCCAGGCATCCACGTACTGCTGACGGGTAGTCATTGTTAATTTCCCCATTTCAATCGAGCATTCGAGGCCACGAAGGGATCCTATCAAGGATGAAGCCGAATCCGTCAATACCGACTTTCATACAGTAGGTAGTATATTGATTCGAATAACTGCTCCTTCATCCAGAACCTTCGCCAACTGCGAATTGATCTGACCACCCATACCGTGGTTGGTTACAGCATCCAGAGCCCACATATTGCTGTGCAGATCCTTGCCTCCCAATTGTAACTCGTGAGCATGATCAATTTGCTGATTATCCAGCTCACGAATCAGAGCATCCAGTTCTCGTTGACTTCTCGCCGTGTTGAATATTTCACGTTCGCGTGCACGACGCCAGGAATCGGTGCGCTTTGTACGATCATCGCCATCCCCGGACCTTTTGACCAGCTTGCCCTGAGCGCCGAGCCCCTGCATATACCGAGATTTAACGTCGAAATCAGAAACGTTCCAACCTTGATGCATCCTAAGATTGATAGTCCATGAACCATCTGCGTTCTTGAAGGGCGCTGGTATATCAGCAAAGCCTCTCGTGTAATCGGGATACAATCTCTGCCTATCCACCTGCATCCTGAGGACGGTCCCATCATCGAGGGTCCGTTCGACGAATCTCACCCATGTGGGCGCCGGAGGCTCTGAAAGCGCACCCCGATCGAACGTTCGACCATCCATCTCCCACCCCTTTCGAGGGAGATTCCTCGTTTTAGGGCGTGCCCCCGGCACCTTGGCCATCGGCCCGTCGCCGAGAGACACAGACCGCGAAATAACGACGTCGCCGGCATTTGTGGATCCCACAAGCCCACTGCGTGATTCCGCTACCATCAACCTTGCATGGATCTCCAGCGTTTTTTCGATCAGGCCGTATCCCAGGTTCTGGATCTGGCGAGGAACGGAAACTACTCGCTCAAATCCATTCAGCACGGCTTTCGGCACCCAGAGAGGAACTCGTGTGTGTAATGGCCGATATCCGTAATTGGGAACCGAATCTCCCGTAGCACGCTGCGAGTGCAAGGCAGGCCAGGCGCTAGGCAGATCGCGCACTGCTGGGATGCTGGGATCTGCACCAGGGAGCCGAGCACCGGCTCTGACAGCAGCGCCAATTGCGCCCTGCGCGCCCTGTATTATCGGCCGAAGCACGAGTCCGCTCCCGGCTCCAATCCCAGAGCCCGCGACCAAGGCGCCGAGCAGAGTGCCCAAGCCGTCGCCTATGTTTCCCTTTTTGAAATCGTCATAGCCGAGGCTGTTCGCCAAGTCGCGAACGATCTGATTCGCTTCTCCGCTGTTCAGACCGGGAACGTTGCCACTATTGGCCAGCGTGTATCCAGCGGGCCCGTACTGTAGGGTCAACGCCGCTATGGCGGCGGTCTTTGCGACATTCTTACCGACTGCCGACCATGCAGCCGCGAAGCCCGGAGCATCCGGACCACCCATCGCCACCAATGGAAGCATTCCTTGGTAAGTGCCCAGGAAAGCCGTACCGAATTTATTCGCGAAACCAGTGTTCTCCTGACCGAAAGGACCAACACCAGAGCCGATCTCAGGCATACCTGGAATCTCTCCGAATTGCGTTTTGGTTTTCCACTCGATGTGCCGTATCGGATGATTCGGATCATTACCGCTGATGGTGATCGGGTTCTTACCGTCAGGGGGAATGATTATTTCGAGCAGCAACGACGCGTAAGGGGGGCGTTTTCCGTATTCTGGAGTGGGCTTGAAATGCCGGGTCCCGTCCGGGTCTGTGGTGATGGTTCCCAGGACGACGCTGCCGTCCTTTACATATTCGCCACCCGCGGGATTGGGCTCAACACGGTACTCATCGAGCACGACACGATTTTCATCGAAGCCATATTCCATTTCGCGCCAGTTGTAGCCTGGAGCGTTGCGCCACATCAGCTGCGGATTGCCGTCGGGCCCTTCCCTATAATGTGCTTCGGACCGCCCTTGACCGTCGCTGATAATGATCTCGGTCCAGGGATGGTCGGTATTGGCGTCCTTCGAAACACGAGTGACGATTTGGTTGTTGACCGGATCGCGCAGCTGTGTGAATGGCTGGCCCCATTGATCGACACCGAACGTGGTTTTAGTGGAGTCGAGGCCGCCTTCGATGTATCCGGAACCATCGGCATTCAGATACTTCGTTGAGCCGTCGTACCGGAGCCGCCAACCGGACTTATCCGGCCTTGTTTCACCGACCAGCCATGGCGTGCTGAATTCCGGCGATCCGGGGCGCGTCGCAGTTGTGCTGGTGCCACCGCCCGGAAGCGTTGTGGTCTCGTAATACGTGATGCCGTCGGGCTGCTTTTCGATCAGCGTTGTCGATGGCGACCCATCCGCATTCTGTCCCTGCTTCAGCCAATTTCCCTGGCCGTCACCGATAATGCGCTCGGTAGCGCCGTTGACGGGGTCGCCGCCTGGTGGAACCTTGTAGGTCTCCTGGGTGCCGTCGGGCGCCACGTAGGTGACCGAGTGCGAGCCGTCGGCATGGGCAACCCACACGGTCGCACCGCCGGCGCCGTCGGACACCGCCCGGACCTGGTCGAGGGGGTTTCCGTCCTTGTCGAAGGTCGTGGTGTCGACGGTCTGGCCGCCGGTGCCTTCCACGACCACGCTCGACTGGTTAGGGCCTGATACCCACGGCTGCCCTTCCACTCGGGGAACAATGGGCGGAGCTTGCACAACCGGTTGCGGTACTTGATCCGGCCCGCCGGGAATCGGGCCGTCCGCGACCAGTTTTGCGTTCTGGACCGGAGCCGGATTCGGATTCTGTGGCGCGGGTTGGGAATTCGGCAGCTGCGGTTGTGGATTCGAGGGAGCGGGCAGCGTCGTGCTGGGTGCGGCGGAGCCGCCCTGGGTCACCGGTAGCTGCTCGTTGTCCTGTCGCATCGGTACGTGGGGAACAGGGCCCGTCGGGCCGCCGACCGCATCTGGGCCCATCGGCAGACCGATCGACTGCGCGACGGCGGGCGGGTTTTGGGTCAGGGCCTCGACATTGCGGATTCGGGCGTATTGGCGTGCCGCCGCTACACCGTCCTTGACCGACAGGTTGATGGTTCTGCCGGCGACTAAGCCGTCGGCTGCCGGGTTTTGTTGGGCGAGACCGCTGGCGGTCATCAGATTCCACGCCGCCGAACGCGGGCCTACCCAGGAAGGCGGACCGGTCGTCTCGCCGAAGGGATTCGACATCGAAGTTGATCCGCCTTCCGAATCTGGGCATGAAAAATCCCCACTCCGCGAATGGAATGGGGATCCGGATGAGCCGGGCCGTGGAAGTTCGCGCCGCAGCGGCGACTCAGCCCTGAAACTGGCTGTCGCGCAGGGCTAGCGCTTCGCTGCCCGCTTGATCGCGACGCCCTTGTTGACGCGCTGCACCCGCTGGAAAGTGGGCTGTTCGGCCATGTTGTTGAAGTTGTAGACGTTTCCGACACGGCGGGCGCTACCGGTCTGGGAGGGCGTTCGGGGTGCCCCGGGCGTCCATGCCGAGACGGAACGTGAGCTCGCGGGCATGAATCCTCCTACTTCTCCAGGTGTTCCAGGCGGGTCAGGATGTCGGCGACCGCGTCCACGAGGGTGCGGTTGCCGAGCTGGGGCCAGCCGTTGAAACCGCCGGTGTCGCGCTGGGCCTCGCCGCAGAGCTGTTCGCGGATGTCTTTCACGTCGGCACCGATCGGGCCGCAGAACGCGGTGATGAACTCTTGAATCTGGCTGACTTCGGCTGCGCTCATCGGCGCTTCCTCTCCGTCGATGAAGGCCTGGACATCGCGGCGGAACGAATCCATCTCGATGCCGGCGGGGTCGATTTTTCCTTCGCGGCTGTACTCGCGGTGGGCCACGCAGTCGTCGGCCGTGCGGCCGATGCGGGACAGGATCGCCGCGCAGCCGCGTTTGTAGGCGTCGAGTTGCGCCGGGGTCCAGTCGGATCCGTCGCCTCGGGAGACCGCCTCGATGCCGATGACGTGGTAGTTGGCGTTATCGGTCGGCCAGCCGGGCCAGGAACCGCGGCCCGCGTGCCAGCAGACGCCGGCCGCGATCACGCGGTAGGTACCGTCGCTTTCCAGAACCAGCTGGGCCAGTGGGCCTTCCAGGTCCGGGCGGCCGTACTGGACGATGCGCCAGTCTTGGGCGCCGCCGCCCGCGGTGTGGTGGCACAGCACGCCGCGCAGGTCACGGAAATCTCCGTGACCGCGCTCGCGCCAGCCGTCGTGTTCGATCACCCGTAGTCCGGCTTCGCGGAGCACATCCGCGAGCCAGGTCGGGTCTCCGGTCCAGGACATGGGTTACCGCCCTAGGTGATTCGCACGTAAGTGCCGGCGCCTGCCGAGATCGTGCTCTCCCAGCTCGTGAACTGCGCGGTGCACATGGCCTGCACCGTCACCACGTCGCCGTCGGCGAGAGTGACCCCGGTGGCCGTAGCGGTGAGCGTGCCCGAGTTCGCAGTCACTACCTGCGGTCCGTTCACGAGGAAGACGTTGTTGACCATGATCCGCGCCTGCTGCGTCGGAGTGTTCGTGCCGCCGGAGAACGGCAGGTTGACGGTGATCGTGGCATTGCCGTTGCCGCCCTGCACGCGCACACCGTTGCCTAACAGATTCGAACCCGGGTACCCCGTGGTATCCGCCGTCCACGAAGCGACATCGGTCCAGGTCGCGCTCATCTTCAACGTACCGTTCTTGGTCATGCCGGACGGCATGAATCCCTCTCCGCCGGTGACGACGATGAATGCCATCAGGAAGTCACCCCCTTCAGGCTCACCTGCAGCCCCTTACCCGCCGGGCTGTCGGCGGTGGTGATGAACACGGTGAGCCGATCGCCCACGGCGAAGGCCCACGGCGTACCGGTGGTGACGACGGTGTCGGTCGCGTGCCCGGCCGCCGCGATGGTGGCGGCGGTACCGGGAACCGTGGTGCCGTTCTTGCGGAGTTCGGCGACCAGGTTGCCGGTGCCCGCGGTCTCGCCGCGGTAGGTGATCGACGAGATGCTGATCGCCCGCTCGATGCGCAGGCCCTCGGGCATGACGTTGCCCGCGCCCACGGCACGGGTTCCGGTGTGGGACTTGAACGCGATGTCGTAGATCTGCCCCGCTGCGGTCGGCACACGCGCATCGGTCAGCCGGGTGTCGGTGCTGGCGACCGCCGCGATGGCCGTACGTGCGGCTGCGGCATCCGCGGCGGTCACGACGGACCGGCCGGTGGCGGTCGCGTCGGAGATCTGACTCGCCGGATGTGCGTGCGGCAGTGGGGTTCTGGCGTCGTTCAGGCGTGCGTCGTCGCCGGCGACCGCGGTCGTGGCGGTCGCGCCGATGGTCGGCGCGAAGGTGGTCGGCTTACCCGTGATGCCGGCCCACGCGGTGGTGCCGGCCGGGCCGCGAATTACGATGCCCTGACCGTTCGGAGTCCACCCGCCCGCGGCGGCGTGGAACACGTACAGCAGACCGTCGGCGGTGACCACGTACTGCGCGCCCTCGGCCGGGGCCGCGGGCAGCTGGTTGTACGCGGCGACCTGGCCGTCGATCTGCACCCCGGCGCCGCGCTCACCGCGGACCACCGCGTTGCCCGCGCTGGCGGGTACCGGCGCGGCCAGCGTCAGATCGACCAGACCCGAGGAGCCCTCGTCCGGATTCTCCGGGTTCGACCCGGCCACGTACTCGCCGACCTCGAAATTGAAAGCGTCCATGGGGATCTGACGGCCGTCGTAATTCAGATCGAACGAGACCCGCCACGTCCACTCCGTGGGATTGGTCGCCGCACCCGGCGCGACCAGGCGAACACCGCGCTTGCCCCGCCAGGTGAGGTAGCCGAATTCGTCCAGCTGGCACACGTAGTGCTCGGGCAGCTGCACGTAGGTGGCCGGTGCCGGCTGCGCACCCGCGACCAGCACCTTCGGGGCGTCCGCGGTGAAGGTGATGCTGCCCGCCAGCGGCAGGAACTCCGGCAGGTCGCCGAGATCGGGGCCGTCGGCGACATTGGCGAGGAAGCGTCCGATGACCTTGCCGTATTTCAGCGGAGGAAGATCAGCCATGAGATTGGTCCTTTCGAGAGTGCGGGCACGCCGAAGTCGACGTGCCCGCGAAGCAGCGGAACGGCCCGGGGACGAACCGTGAGGTGAGCGCCGTCAGAGCGCAGGACGGCGAATTCGGCTTCCGCGCAGCGTGATCGGCGCAGGAGCGGAAGGAAAGATCAGACGGGGTCCGCGTAGACGATGAGCTGAGCCCCGGTGTTGTCCACCGCGAACGAGCGATCGCCCTTGACCCGCTTCGCGATCACGTACAACGTGACGGTCTGGTTCGGCTGAATGACACCGACCCCGTTCGTCGGGGTCGGCGGAAATTCGAACCGCGGGCCGATCAGGACCCAGTCCCAGTTCTGGATGTCGTAGCCGAGCCCGCCGCCGACGAGAGTGCCGCTCGTGCCACCGACTCGCACTTCGACATCGGCGCGCGTACCGAACCCGCCGCCCTCCGGCCGGACCCGTACCGACCCTTGCACGCGCGGTCGCCACGCGGTCGGCTGCCCGGGAATCGTGATGGCCGCGAGGACTTTGGGCTCATTGAGGTTGGTACCGCCGGAGAACTGATTCTTCGCGACCGCCCACGGACCGCCCGGTCGCGGACTCGGGGTGGGGACGAACTTGCCGAGCGCTGTGTTCCACGCCAGCAGGTAGTCCTGTCCGAGCGGATGTTCTGCATCGATGAGAACATCGTCGGCGTCTTGGATACGCCCCGCAGCGCCCGGATCCCCGGCGTCGCCGCGCTCGCCCTGGGGGAAGGTGATCGCGAGGTGCTGGCCGGGTGCGGAGCCCGTGATCTGCGCTGCCGCGGTCGAACCGGGCGCACCGGTGACCGCTGACCCGGTCAGGATGTTGGCCGGGCCCGGCTTGCCCTGCTGCCCGAAAGCATTGGCGAAGGCGATGAACTCCAGCCCGGTCCAGTAGTAGATCGCGTTCTCCGAGACGACCCGCCACGCGGAACGCGCGTCGGCCGTCGTGAGGTTCAGCGCTTGCAGGGCAGCTGGATTCGCGACATCGCCGCGCCACTGCCATGGCCGGGCCGGATCACCTTCGGGGCCGATGCCACCGGCGGGCCCTTCGCGGAGCTCGATCAGCGCCTCGCGATCGACCAGTTCGAGCGGATTCACCGTGTACGGCAGTCCGATCGAATCGGAGACGCCGTGCATGGTGATCATGATGTTGTCGTCGTAGACGATGTGCTGTTCGTTGGTCATAGTGCTCTCCGGCTCACGAAGCCGTCACAGGTCGTGCCCAGCACAAGATCTGGGCACTGTCCTGCTTGTAGGAGTAGGTGGAGCCGCCCAGGTTCCGGGCAAGCACCACGTAGAGCGTGATGGCCCGGCCCGCCTGGATCAGGCCCACCGGACTGTCCGGGGTCATGGACTGGGTACCGAAGTGCGGCTGGAAGTAGCAGTAGCTATCGGCGCCGAAGGGGAAGCCGGCGCCGAGCGCGACGATCTGACCGTTGGCCGCGTCGATGCGCACTTCGGCGTCGATCCTGGTGTTGAAATTGCCGATGGCTTCCGAGGTGTAGACCAGCACGCCGCCGGTGATCACCGGACGCCAATCCACGTCCTGCGCCGGAATCTTCAGCTGCGCGACCGTCATCGGGGTGGCGTTCGTGGTGGAAACGGACGGGGCGAATCCCGCGCCGCCGTCCCATGCCTGGGTGGCCGTGATCGACCAGGGCCCGCGCAGACCGGGGTGCGGACGCGGCTTCCATTTCTGCCCGGTGCCGTCCCAGGAGGGAACCATGCGCGCGGTGTGCGTGCCGTTGGCGTAGTCCGGCGCCTGCCGGATCGGCCCGGGACCGCCCGGAACGCCCTTCTCACCCTTGACGCCCTGCGGCACGGTCAGGTTCAGCACGAGGTTCGGCTTCGTCCCGGTGATTGTGACCTGCAGGTCCGAGTCAACGGGCCCGGTGTCGACCGTGCCGATGCTGAGCACACACGGCTGGCCGTCCGGTCCGGGCGCTCCGAACGCATCGGCGAAGGAGTCGAAACTCGTTCCGTTCCAATACATCAACGTATTGGTGGCCAGGACCCGCCAGGTCTTCCCGGCCTGCGCGGTGCCCAGCTTGGTCGCCAGCGCGGTCAGCGCGGCCTGGTCCGCGATATCGCCTTCCCAGCGGAAGGCGGCGCCCGGTTCACCCTGCGGGCCAGCGGGTCCGGGCGTTCCGGTCATGAGTTCGAGAGAACCGTCGCGGGGCGTCCCGTTGAACGACTGTACGACGCCCGGGGAACCGATCCCCTCATCGATGCCGCGAACCAGCGTCGAATCGAAATATTCACTTACGGTGGACATGTCACCTCCTTCAGAGGGGCTGAGCGTGAACGACCAGCGACGCACCGCTGCGCGACCACCAGATCTTTCCGCTGCCGTTGGGGAGCCGGGTCAGCTGCACGACGAACTTCGCGGGCTGGCCGGCCGGGACGGTCGCGAACGTGGAAGTGGGCGAGAGCGTCTTGACCGTCTGGTCTTCGCGATAGGTCGGGAGCAGCGGCAGATACAGGTATCCACCCGCACTGGGGCGCGTGGCGGCCACGACTTCACCGGTGGAGTAATTGAGCCGGACCGTCACCTCGGTCGCGTTGGCACCGCCGTAGTAGACGTGACCCTGCACCAGCGGACGCCATGCGAAGGTCTGTGCCGGCACGGTGAATGTTCCGACCGTCAACTCCGGCACATCCTGCTCCGTCTCGACGGCGAACTCCGTGCCGAACCAGGACCAGGGACCGGTGCCCAGCGGCGGCGGTGTCGGCCGGAACTTCTGCGAAGCGCGGTGATAGGCGAAGACGGATCCGGGCGCGGGGCTCGTGGAATTGTCATAGTCCGGCGAGCCGACAATCGCGCCCGACACCCCCGCGGGGCCTTTCGGTCCCGGCAAACCCGCCGGTGCCGTTACCTTCAACTGCTGGTCGGCGCCTTTGCCGACGAACTCCACTGCGGGGACCGTGAGATTCGGTTTGTGGACCGCCGGTGCGACGTCGATCGTATTGGCCGCGGCGACCGGCCCCTGCGGGCCGACGGCGTGCGGCGAATGCTGCCAGTGGGTCCCGTCCCAGACGTCCATGCCGTCGTCGTCGGTCCGATGCCACCACTTGCCGCGATCGTCCGAACCCAGACCGGTAGGCCGGGCCGCGGCGTTTGCGATCGATCCCATCTTCCGGAATGTGGTGCGCGCGCGGCCTTTCGGGCCGCGCTCGCCGACGGGGCCCGTAGGCAGTTCGAGCGCGGCCACCGCCTCGGAGACCGTGAATGTCGCGTTCAGAATCGGCAGCCCATCCACGTCCGGCTGTCGATCCACGGTGAGATGGGCGGGAAAACTGATGTCCGCCATGGTGTTTCCTCTCAGCGGGATTAGAAGATGAGCAGGTCGAGATCGGCGCCGACATCGGTGGACAGATCCTTGATGGCGGAGGCGAAGCGGCCCAGGCGCTGCCACGCCTTGACGACCGAGTCCTCTTCGTCGGATCCGTCGCCGACGGTGATCTGCCAGACGGCCGGGGTTTCGCGGTTGTCGGAGAAGGACAGTTCGGTGACGTAGTCGGTGAATACGAGCCGGTCCATGGCGAATCCGATCTGATCGCCGAGCCCGAAGTCGCGGCCGAGCAGATAGGGGGCGTTGTCCTCGATGGTCACCTTGTGGCTGGTGTATCCGCGAGTCAGGTGCAGGCCCTGGCGGGCAGCGACCAGGCCGTCGAGGTTGAAGGCCTTGTCGCTGCCGGTGATGTAGAGCTCGCGGAAGGCATACGGCCCGGCGCGGCGGACACGCTCGGAGTCCCGGTAGACCATCCAGGCCAGGAAGACGTCGTTGAGCTGGCCCCGGTAGAGGAAGTCCAGGCCGATCAGGGACAACAGCCCCTTGATGACGACTTCGATGCCGGCGTTCACCCAGCCGGGGGAACGCCCGCCGATGATGATGTCCGTGGCCGTCGGCTTGTGCAGTGCCACCTCGGAAGCGCCGATGCCCGAGTATTCGCCTTCGAAGTACCAGACCCAGGGGAAGTTCTTGGTGGTGCCGAATTTGCCCGGCTGGCCGTAGACGGCCTCGTACTCGGTGGTCGAATCGAACTTCGGATAGCGCTTCGGCGTGGTGCCGTCGTCGGCGAATTCCTCTATCCACGACTTGATTCCGTCCAGCAGGGTACCGGTGTCACCGGTCACGCCGGACTTGTCGACGGTTTCCAGGACCACGGTGGGCTTGTCGAGGAAGAACCACTGCGGCGCGGGCTGCTCGTCCTCGCCCGGCAGGAAGAAGCGGGCGGTGAGCATGACGCCCGAATCCTCGAGCATCGGCTGGAACAGCTTGTCCGCCATGTCGAATCGTGCGGAGGCCGCGCTCCAGCGACTGGTGTCGTGCAGCGGGTCGACCGGAACGACCGCGATCGGGAACAGCGAGTCGCCGACCCCTTCCCACATCGGCTTGCCGTCGGCGTTCGTCGGCGCCCAGCCCGGGGCCTGCAACCGCATCAGGTTCATCGTCAGATACGTGGTGACCAGCGTGCGGACCGGGCCGAACAGGATGTGGTGGCGCGGGAACTGCGCCAGGACCGGCGCGAACGGCGAGGCCCAGCAGCAGATCGTCGCGATGTGGTTCCAGGCGTGGATGGCCTCGATGTCGACCGTTTCGACGCCGTTGTCGTCCCGGACGATGGAGGCCTTCGTGATGTAGCCGTCCCACCGGAAACCCTTGGTGTTCACCGTGATCGGGATGGTGGCGTCTTCGCCGTCCTCGTTGTTGAACAGGTGGTCGAAGTGCACCATGTCCCGGGGGCAGATCATCTTCAGGCCGCCCGCGGAATTGCGCGGGTAGGTGAATTCCAGGGAGAGGTAGCTGTGCTCCTCCCCCACCTCCTGCATGAATTTGTTCCAATAGCGCACCAGCACATCGGGATTGCGCGCTTGCTCCTGGTCCTGCCGGAACGCCTCGTCCATCCGCCGCACTTCGGCGTGCGGATCCCAGGTGCCCGCGCCCATCAGAACGGCCTCGAGGATCGGGGCGTCACGGTCGCGACGATGCTGGAGGCGGTGGTGCCGCCCTCCACCTTCACGGTGATGTCGGTGGTGCTCCACGGCTGCATGGGCTGCAACCAGCGGCGGCCGGCGAGCTGGCCCCAGACGTTGCGGCCCTTCGAGTTGCCGCCGGTGTACACGAACGCGGTCCGATGACGCGGATGCGTGTCGATGCGCAGCGTCTCGCCCGCCTGCAGGGTCGGGGTCTGCACCATCCGCAGCAGGTCGCCTTCGAACGGATCCAGAATCGACCAGCGCCCGGGGCCGCTCATCGTGTACCGCGGCCATACCGGCTGGTCGGCGGCGTTGCGCAGCCGGACGATGCCCTCGTCCAGGCCGGAGGTGTTGGTCCACACCTGGTTCTCGTCGAAATGCCGCTCGAGCGGATCCATCGCCGTGGCCGACATCTTGTAGCCGGCCGTGGCATTGCGCGCCGGATCGATGTCGCCGACCGGTTCCGGTGCGGAATCCAACTGCGCCTGCTGGAATCGCCAGCCCTGGTGGCGGGTGTAGTACCCGACGGTCACCGGCTTATCGGTGGACCAGCCCCGGAACCACGCGTCGTGCACGGCGTGGAAGTCCCGAATCGGGTCCGCGCCCGCGCCTTTCGCGTCTCCAGAGATGACGACCAGGAAGTCCCATTCCTTCTTCGCGCGTACCGAGCGGACGAAGGTCGCGCCGTCCTGGCGCGCGCCTTCCGAGATCAGCAGCTGCACGGGGGCGAACATGTATCCGGCCTGCTGCGACAGGCGCACGCCTTCGCGCCCGGCATTGGTGCCGGACAGATGCCACACCCGGCCGTTCACGTCCCACAGCACGACCTTCGTGCCGTGGCTTTCCAATAGTTGGTGGGTCATCGCCCCATGCCTCCTCCGCGTTGCTGCGCCACTGCCCGGCGCCGGCGCACCCGCTCCACCGCGATAGACGCGCTTTTGGGGTCTGTTCCGTTGAAGTTGTAGATATCGCCGCGGACGGTGTGGCCGCCCGGGCCGTCGGCCAGATCGGTGAGCCCGAAACCGGTTCCGACCAGCTCTTTGACCGCGTTTCCGGCCCATTCGATACGGCGGGTGAGCTGGCCGCCGAGCATGCCGCCGGCCATCGAGCCCAGGAACTGGCCGATGACGGGGCCGAGTGGGGCGGCCGGGCCGAGGAAGGGCGCGATGGCGGTGCCGATCGCGCCGCCGACCAGGCTGCCCGCGGTGGAAGCCGCGCCGGAGATTGCTCCGGTCAGGCCGCCGAGCAGGCCGTGTTGCTGCAGGCCGGAGACAGCGGAAGTCAGTGCGTTGTAGCCGATCTGCTGATCGTGGGTCATTTGGGTGGCGGTGCTCGAGCCACCGGTGCCGGTCGGCTTCCACGGGACACCCGTCAGGTTGCTGATCCACTGGCCGAGCGTGTTCGTCCAGTTCTTGTCGGGATCGGCCGCGCTGTATGCCTCCCCGAGGGGCGTGAGCAGCGATTGCGCGAGATTGCCCAGGGCTTCCGGTGCTTGATCGCCCAAAATGGGTTTCAGCAGGTTGCCGACATTGGTTCCCCAGTCGTTGGCAGCCAGCTTGACCAGATCGGTGAAGTTTCCTTCGCTGGGGTTGTACCGGTGCCTTTCGTCTTTGAGCTCCTGGGCGGCCGAATTGCCGCCGAGAATCGAACTCAGGCTCTTGGTGCCGTTCACCCAGCGAGTTGTGTCGGGCTGGTCCTCGATAAGTGCCGACAGCTGCATATCGAGGGGCAGACCGGTCCGGTCGACGTTCGGGATGGGGGTCAAGTACGCCCAACCGCCGTTGGTACTACCATCCGCGCTCGGCGGTATGTACTGCCAGCGAGCCGTGCTCGAATCCTCGGTTCCACCACCTGTCGTAGCGGACGGCCCGGCGCTGGTCACAACGGAATTGGGGTCGCCGCTGTCGCCGGAAGTGGGTTCCGGGGCAGAGCCCGTATCCACGGGTGTGCCGTCGGTGACCGACGGAATGCCGTCGCCGCCAGTGGTTCCGGCGCCGAGTCCGCCACTCGATCCGAGGCTGGTGCCAGGCTGTCCGCCGAGCTCCGCGCGCAGGGTCATAGAGGTGTTCAGCTCACCGCCGAACCTCGAGCCGATCAGCTGGCCCAGCTGTTCGCCGATCTTCGGAGCCATCTCACCGGCGGGACCGAGCATCCGGCTGACGACCTCGCCGAGGGCCGCACCCACGCGACCACCGGCCACTGTCGCGGCGCTGGTGACGCCGGAACCGAGAGCTGCTCCGAGAGAGCCCAATTCGGTGGCATCGACACCGGTCGCGCCACCCGCTCCACCGGTAAAACCGGCGAGAGTACCGAGCATCCCGGAAGGCGTGGCCTGCATCGATGCCGTCAATGGCATCGGCGAATCGGTCGAGGACTGCGGGCTCTGCACCGACGGCGCGGAACCCGTGCCCGGCTGTGCGGCCAGCGGCCCACCGGGCGCGAACAGCGGCGACAGTGCCGAACCCACTGCGGATCCGGCCCACGCACCCGCGTCGATCGCGGCGTTGCCGAGGCTGCCCAGGGCGTCCGCGACTACGCCCTGGCCGAGCATGTCGCGCCACTGACCGGGATTCGCCGTGGCCGATGGATCGGCGGAGCCGACCCCGTTCAGCATTCCGGTCAGGAACTGGGCCGACGGCACCCAGCCGGAGTTCAGCAATTCCAGCAGCGGCAGCACGTTGTCCGCCGCCGCGGCATTGACCACGAACTCACCGGGTGACGCGGCCACCAGGACTTTGTCCTCGGTGGAGCCGCCCGGCCCGGTGATCATGCCGCCGGGCAGCAGGGCCTGCTCTTCGCGATGGATGGGGCCGCCGTAGGCCCGGCGAATGGGGATCGGCGCATCGCTCGCCGAATTCCCCTGCCCCAGAATCTCTTCGACGATGGTCTCGCCCGAGCCGGGCTTTCCGCTCCGCTTCCCGGGATTGAGCAGCGTGGTCTTGGAACTGATTTTGAGAATCCGGGTTTCGGTCTCGGTGTTCGCAGGTTCCGTTACGCCGCGCAAGAGGTTGAGGGCTTCGGAGGCCATCCGATTCGTGAAGAAGCTCGGCACATGTCCGAGCACCTCCTCGAAGGCTCGGGTCAGTGTGCCGAAGGGGCCGGTGCGGCCGACGATGGCGTTCGGCGCGATCCCGCCGTCCTCGGAGACGAGAATCGGATCCTCGTCGGGCAGGGTGATGAGCGAGGTCCCCGGGGTGGGTCCGCCCTCCCATACCGCGCCGCTGGGAAGTGCGATCTTCTTCCCCGACGGCGGCCGGCCGCTGGTTGTCATCGCAAGAATGTCCGGCAGGTTCATTGCCGATGGGCGTTGCTTGTCCACAATTCACATCCACTTTCTGGGCTGACTGTTCGCGTGCCCGGCCACCGGCGATGGAGCCCATGGACTCTTCAGCCCCAGCCGAGGAACTCGTTCATCTGGTTGACGCCCATGGCGGTGCCGACCCGTTCGCGATTGGATTCGAGTCCCGGCCGCGCGATCTGCTCGGGCCGGTTGCGCCCGTTCCTGGCGTCATCGGTCTTGGACCACACCAGCCAGCGCAGGCAGTCGGCCATATCCGCGAGCAGATACTGGTCCAACTGCCAGCGATAGGCGTCCGGGTTGGCGGAGCGCTGGAACGCGGAATCCGTTGGCGTGCACCTGACTATGGCCCGCAGGTCACCCCAGGTCAGGGTTTCCTCGCCGAGCGTGCGGAGCCGGAGGCCGAGTGCGATCAGGTCGTATTCGATTGCCTCGGAATGCTCTTCGATCAGAGCATCGAGGCCTAGGATTCCCCCAGGCTGATACCCGAGTGCGCGCGCCAGGCCTCCAGCATCTCGTGGTAGGCGTCCGGATCCATATCGTCCAGGGCCGCAAGCGCTTCGGGGGTGACAGCCATTTCCAGCAGGGTGTACATCGCGTCAACATCGCCCAGGCGGCGAATGCGGCGCACCAGGCCCGGCTTCAGGTAGGACAGCGACGGCAGCTGGATCTCGACGCCGGCGACGCGGTAGAAGAAGTCGTCCTTCACCTTGGTCGGGGTGGCGATGGTGATGGGGGCTTTGGGGGAAGTCATTGTTACGCAGACCCTTTCGAGTTCGGAGAGTGAAAGTTGTGACGGTGTTCAGAGCAAAAGGTCCCAACGGCGGCGGGCGGGCCTGCGCATAGGTTTGATAACCGCCGCCGTTGGGGGATTTTGGACAGCTGAGTGCCGTCAGCCGACAGGGCTCGATCCACACGGAATCGAGCCCTGTCAGGGAATGGCGGCTGATGCCGCCGGAATAGAGACGGTCGCGAGGACCGCCGGGATCAGACGGTCTTGACGCCGTCGTCCAGGTAGCGGTACGCCTTCACGCCCAGGTCGTCCTTGAACGCCTCGACGGTGATGGTGAAGCCGGCCAGTTCGGTGGACACGAACTTCTTCTCGGTGACCGCGGTGATCTTGGCGTTCGGCAGCACGATCCGCAGCTTCTTGTCCTCGTTGACCATGTCGAAGACCCAGGCGCGACGCGGCAGCGGGGTGCCGGTCTCCTTGACCGTGTACAGCGACCCGGTGGTGGCGGTGGCGGCGGTGGTGACGACGTTGTCCGGGTGGAAGACCTCGCCCAGAACGTCCTTGTCCCACACGGCGTACAGGGTCAGACCGAAACGCACCGAGTGCTCGGTCTGCAGCTGCGCGATGATGTCGGCGTTCCAGTCCTTCACGGACTCGATGCGACGCTCACCCAGCGATTCGATGCCGTCCTCGGACACGTAGCCCAGGGCCTTGAACGCGGGGTCGATGGTGCCGGCCGCGGTGGTCGGCAGGCTGGAGGCCAGCGGAGCGACCAGAACACCACCGGTAACGGCGATGTTCGGGGTGCCGGCGCCGATGAACTTGCTGGAGGGCAGAGCCATTTTCTTTTCTCCCTTGGGAATGTTGCGCAGGCCCTAGGGATGGGTATTCAGTTGTTACTCCCGCGTTTTCGGGGGAGTCACGCGAGGACTGTTCCCCGCACGATCAGGTCGGTGACGATTGTGTACCGCGGGGCGGCTGTCACCGGGTCGGTGTCGTTCTCCATGCCGGCGTCTTCGATGTGGTCGCACCACACGTCGCCGATGTAGCCGGGGGCTGCGGCATTCACGATGCTGCGCACCAGCGCGGCCAAGTCGGCCGCGTTTCCGGCGTCGTCGGTGCATTCGAAGACGACTCGGGGATGGTCGAAAATGACCTGGGCGCCACGGCGACCCTCACGATCTTCGACATCCAACCGCGCCCTGCGGTCATCTCGAACCACCCGCACCATACGAGCATGAGGGGGTTCGGGAACCTTGGTATGCACAACTACAGGATCAGACCACTCCGCAAGTTGGCCAATCAAGAATTCAACAAGAGTATTCTCAATGTCAGGAAACACGATTCTTTCAATCAACGCGCAACCTCTTTCATTTAGATTGAAAAGGCGACTAATATGCAGACCTATTCTTGCACACGGAGATCCCATCTGCGTAGAATATCCATTGTCAACTCTCGAAATTCCGGATACCTATGAACCAACTTTTCGAATGCGGTAGACATTTCCAAATTAGTAGAAAATATAAATCCGCCATTCGAATTCAAAGCTGCCTCGATCTTTAGGCGATCATCGCCCTCGAGCCATTCAGACAAGACCGTGAACATCTCTTCGCCGTTATCTTCGAGCTTCCATACAAGAGTTTCGAATACGTCTACAAAATCTTCAATATTCATACGCTCAAGTAGGCCCGCGAGAAGCTGGTCCATGGATATACGAAGCACAGTCATATCCTTCTATATATTCGAGTCACGTGATTTTCGGTTGTATCCAATGGCCTGCCATTAGACAGCCTCTGCGTACCAAAGGCGTGCTCAGGGACCATGGGCCCTTCCCACTCTAGCCTAAAGCCCATCGCCTCCAGTTCGGCCGGCGGTTTTATATACTTATTTTTTGGGCTCCCCGTAACAACGAGAGTTCCGTTGGGTTTCAGAACTCGTGCTGATTCAGAATTTACCGGGTTGAATTTATAAGGGTTCACTGAATGCACCTCATCGAAGGCCGCGTCACGGAAAGGGAGGGTCTCCGCGTTCGCGCGAACGTCCAGACCAGGGCGCGGTTCCAGATCGGTGTTCACCGCCCCATCCATACGATTCTCACCTGCACCCAAGTTCAGCTTAACCGGCGCTTCTTTGAATTCCTCCTCATTCTTAGAACCACTAGTATTTGAATTGACTTGTTTTCGACCCTGAGCAGTGGAGCGATTACCTTCACCTTTCTGCTCGCCTTCTCTTTTTTCCGATCTGGACGCGCCCCGATACTCGACCTTGATTACCGCGCCAGTTTCGGCCCTAGCGTTATTGGATTCAGGATTTCCTGCGGGTTTGCCATCACGAGTACTGCCCGGTCGAATCGGCTCTCCGGTAACACTCCGATCGGTCGTTGCGGCATCTCGATCAACCTTGTCCGGCGTCCGCCGGGGGACGGACGCGCCCACGAGTGGGTCTTGTCTGAACGGGTTTTGGGTGAGGCCGTTGGAGTTCTTGTCGTAGTTCAGCCTGCCGGCGAGACCGTTGCGGGTGCCGGGCTGTTGGAGCATGTCGCCGATTCCGCTGAGCGCGTTCGGTTTAGGGGAGATGCTCGAGCCAGGGGCAAGGGGATCTCGCGTGTTGCCGGGTGGGTCGAACGAGGGTTCCGTCGAGGGGTTCGGGGTGGCCGGGTTCGACGGGGATTCGGCATTGCCGGCGGGTTGTGTCGAGTCTCCTTTGAGCTCGGGTGGGTTGTTCTTGGGCTGTTGCGGTCGGCCACCGGGTGCGTCGGGTGCGACGACCTTGGGCTTTTCGCCTGCCCTGATGGGTAGGTCGGGGATCGCCTTTCGATCTGGGGTGTCGGCCTTGACCTTCGGGAGGTCGGGGCCGAGTTTCCCGAGTTTCAGGGCTGCTGATGAGCCGCCGCTGAGGAAGAGCGAGCCGATGTTGAAGGTGAGTTTTCCTGCGGCGTAGGCGAAGTCGCCGCGGGCCCAATCGTCCCAGGCCAGGGTGTCCTTGCCCAAGGCCTTCCAGGAATCCCAGACTCCGGGACCACCCGCGGGGCCGAGGCCGACCAGCGAACCCATGCCGTTGAAGGTGCCGAGCCATGCGTTCTTGACACCGGGACCACCTATGCCGACCTTGGCACCGAGATCCTTCACAGATTCGACCACCGGATTTGCGATACCTGCGCCGAACGAGACGACGCTCTCCCACCAGCGCTTATCCGGCTCCGGTGGAACGACCTGTCGCCCGATCGCGTCGGACTCGTAGAGCAGTTGCCCGGCGGCGTTCACTACGCCGAAGCCGAATGTTCCGTCGGGGCGCTGGATTCGAACGATCTCGGCCGGAGTCGGATCGTTGAGCAGAGCCGGCGGTTCCGGGAGATAGGCGGGCATCTGAATGTCCACGGGACCGTCCGGGCCGATGCCGCGGTATGAGGACGGGCGGTACGGCTCGACGTTGAGAATTCCGACCGCGTTCGGGTTGTACTGCTGCAGATCCGACTGTTGAACGATCCTCTTGATGCTGGGCGGCGCGGTCGTGAACGAATCCCCGGAGGGAAACGTCCAGATTGTGGCTGTGCCCTCCAAGTTCGTTGCGGGTGTCAACCCGCTGGGCAGAGTCCGCGCTGTGCCGGGTTCGGGTAGGCCCCTGGCGCCGATATCGATGACGTCGAGCAAGTCCAAAGGTTGTGGAGTCGGTTCCGGGGTATTCGCGAGTCCGAGGAAAACCGCCATCTCCGGCGTGGTCCCCTCGGGGAGCGGCACGATGGGCACCACTTGCGGTTGGGTCGACGGTGTTGGCGGCAATTCCGGCAAGATGTCCGGGCGGACATCTGGTAGATCCGTTGTCTTTCCGTCAGTGCCCGGCGTTCCGGTCATCGCGCTCAGCAGCGGCGGAATCTCGGTTTTGGGCGCAGTTTTGGCGGGCTCGTCCTTGGAGCCGGGTACGGCGAGCTCCGTTAGAGACTTGGGTGGACCGATGTCACCGGGCGATGGGCCCGGGGTCACCAGCGAGTCCATCGGATCCCCAATGGTTTTCACCTGATTGCCGGGTGAGCCCAACAGCAGATCCTGAATATTTCGGGTACGCGCGTATTCCTGGACGGCCGCGGCACCATCCCTGACGGAGTAGTTGTAGACCCTTCCGTCGCCGACCGAACTATCTTCGGCACCGAATTGCGCAATACCGCTGGCGGTCATCAGATTCCAGGCCGCCGATCGCCGGCCGACCCACGAGGGCGGGCTGCCCGTCTCGTACGGGGTGATCGTCATGATCACTCCTCACGGGCGCGGCGGGCCTGGTCGATGCGCTGGCGGAGTTGGTCGACCATGGCGGCGTAGGCGTCGGTTTTGGTGGGGGCTTCGGTGGAGAGGCCGCGGGGGTGGGTGGCGGACCAGAGGCCGTCTTCGGATTGTTTGACTTGGATTTCTTCCAGGTCGTAGAAGGATTCGGGGTCGGGGGCGGGCCAGTGGCCGTGCTCGTCGCGGGTGATGTGCATGCCGGTGTCGAAGGCTCCGGGCGGGCCCAGGGGGGTGGGGGTCCAGCGGATTTCTTCGAGATCGGGGTGGACTCGGACCCCGCGTTTTACGAGGTACTCGGCTACGCGGGTCGCCTGCTTGATACTGGTCACCGTGGGGTCGGCCAGTTTGCGGCCTACCTCGCTGTACCACTCCGGCAGGTGGATGATCGAGAGCTCCTCGGCGAGGGCTCGGACCTGGGGATCCAGGGTCTCGTCGGGCTTGTGCTCAGCCAATTTGCCGGTCAGGGTCTGCTGGAGGAAGGACAAGAACTCCGGCGTAACCAGTTGGCCGGTATCGGTTTCCACGTAGTCCGACGACGGCGGGGGCTGGTGGCCGAAGCTGACGGAACTGATTACTTCCTTGCCGGACATAGGGTTCGGTCCTTCCGATTCAGGGCATGACCGATTCCGCGCCCTTCCCCGGGCGCGGAATCGTGTGGATTGGGGTCCCGCCCCCGGGTGAGGGGACTACCCGGGGGCGGGACCTTGCGCCCCAGCGCCGCGTCCGTGTCTGCGACCGCGGACCACCTGCGGGAGACGGGCGCGCTGGGGAGCGGGCATGCGGCGAGGCTCTGAACCCGCTGTGTACCTACCGAGAGGCTTCGGGGGCCGGCCGCATGGGCTGGGCGACGGGGGAAACCGTCAGATCTCTTCTTCGAGCGTCGCGGGGATCTTGTAGTTCGCGGCCGGGGGCTCTTGGCCCGGGACGTGGAACGTGAAGAAGGCGAGCAGCTCGTCGATGTGGCGTTGCAGGGCGCGGATCAGGCGGATCGCGTCGCGGAAGCGGCGCTGATCGCTGGCGGCCTGATCTTCCAGGGCCACAACGCGTTCGCGGAGTTTGGATACCTCGCGGGCCTGCCAGGCGGTGACCGCGCCGATCACGGTGGCGATCGCCAGGCCGATCGCCTGGACTAAGTCGGGGTTGAGCCAGGTCTGCATTCAGTCCTCACCGCCCGGTGATCGCACCGGCGTCACGGCCGGGCGGATGAGCGCTCCCGCGATGACGGGGGTGAGCAGGCCGTAGAGGGTGAGTGCGGATTCGATCCATTCGGTGCCGACCTGCCTGCCGAGCAGGTAGGCCGCGACACCGGTGATGGCGACGAGTACGGATCGCACCAGAGCGGGTTCGGGAACCCTGTTGATACGCATGATGTTTCCTTCCGACAGCGCCGCGGACCCCGTTTGCCGCTCTGGAAGCAGGGGACGCGGGGCGGATCTACATGAGTAGCGGGACGATGATCGCGATCAGCTGCGCGATGTACGAGCCGACGGTGATCCACTGATCGATGGTGAGACCGAAAAGCATTGCGATTGCTCCTGATTCGAAGGCGCGAGGCAGGCCTCAACGACCGAACCCTCGATCCGGATGCGGATCGAGGGTTCGGGTGAAGAGCTTGGGAGGCCGACGAGGTTGGAACCTCTTGCCAGAGAGTGTGTTTCCCGTGAGTTCGGGATGAAGGCGCAACTGTGGCGCTGCACATAGCTTCACTTAAGCGGATTCAAAAGTCAACACCCATCTTGAAGATTCCTGGAAACCGCAGGTGGGGAGTGGTTCTCGCGAGGGTTGGCATCCGGCGGAACAGTGACCGCAAGCTCGCCGGCTCGCGGCGCACGCATGCTCCGGGAACGACGAAGTCCCAGTCCTCGGCGAGGACTGGGACTTCCATGAGCTCTGTGCACTTGTCGGCGGTCAGCCGGCGATCTTCTCTCGGATACGCAGCAGTGGCTGGTACCGCTCCCCCGCGGCCGACTTGGACCGGCGCTTACGCGCGGGGTGGGCCAGATGGGCTTCGAGCACCTCCCCCACCACGAACAGCTCGGGCCAATCCGGCGCCCACGGCCCCGGCACCGGGCTGATCCGGCCGGCATCGCGCAGGGTCTGGATGCGACGGACGGTGATCGACTGGAACGCCTCACCCATTTCCTTTGCCAGGGTGGCGATTCCGTTGACGTTCAGCCGGGCAGTGCGGGCGGCCTCCAGCTGCGCCGCGTCCACCTCGATCTGCGAGGTCGGCGGGCAGATGACGTGCAGGGCGGTCTGCACGGCGGCGCGGATCTCGGCCGGGGCGGTTTCCGCGCCCTCGGTCATGGCGAGGGCGATGACATTGCGGTCCAGCCAACGGGCCAGGCCGCCGGTCGAGGTGCCACCGGTGTAGTCGAGTCCGCGCTGCTCGCAGATCAGGCGCACCCAGGACACCAGGACCGCGTGCAGCTGATCGCGAGCACGGGTGGCCGCGGGGCTGAACGGTAGCGGCTGGTCACCGGAGCGGGAGCTCAGTCGCAGGTTCGGGTCGCCGAGCCGGGAGCGCCGCAGGACCGCGTCTTCGAGATCGACCGCCAGTTCCGGGATTTCGCGCAGCATGCGCACGAGATCCAGCACCGCGGCGCGATCCAGGAACAGGTGGTTCGGATCAATCTCGCTGTGCATCAGGCGATCTCCCGGTTGATGGTTTCGGCAAGGCGGGCGGCGTGGCCGTGGCGCACATAGTCGACGGTGTGGCGGCCGTCGGTGAGGTAGCCGCGGGCGTAGGCCAGGGCGCCGCTCCAGGCGCTCCAGTTCTTGGGGGCCCACCAGCGCTGGACGCGGCGGTGCACGACGGTGTCGACGAGGCTGCGACCCCAGGTCAGGGCGGCCTCGGGGCTGTCCATACAGAAGTATTGGGAGAGGTCCGCGACCAGGCGCAGGGCGTTTCCGGCGGGGAGCGCGGTGATCGGGTCGCCGGGGGCGGCGGCCCAGTAGGTCGGGATGTCGGTCACCCAGCGCTGACCGGCGATGCCGTAACCGCCGGGATCGGTGCCGACGCATTCGCCGGCCGGACGCAGGGGGTCGGCGATGAGGGCGCAGGCGGCGACGTCGAGCTTGGGCCACAGGCCGCGGCCGATTTCGGCGGCGACGTCGCCCGCGATGGCCGCACCCTGCGAATATCCCGCGACGACAACGCGATTGGGGGTCTTCTCGATCGCTGCGAGTAGCGCGGCCTTCCCCGCCGCGCTGCTCTCCGCGTAGGACATCCGGCCGCCGTATTCGGCCGGGTAGGGGATCATGCGCGGCGCGAAGCGGCTCAGGTCCAGTGCCCGGGAGAAGGTGTCGGTCACGCTTTCGCCATTGGGGGCCCACGTGCCGCCGACGATCAGTACGTCGATCATGCGGCCACCTCCGCGCGGTCGCGCTCGGATGTCGGCAGCAGGGCGATCGGATCGCAGCCCAGCACGCTTCCGACCAGCAGCAATTCATCGAGCTTGAACGAGCCGGCGGCGCGCAACCGCAGCTCCAGCACGGGCTCGGCGAGGCCGGTTCGGGCCGCGAGGGTGTGCGAATCCATACCGATCGCACCCATCGCATACCTGACGCGATCGGCGATCTGTCCGTCTATCAAGTCCATACGGAACACTCTAAGGTCCGTACGGACCTTTCACAAGTCCGAACGGACCTTCTACTATGAAGTTCCAAACATTTAGGTTTAAGGCTTGAGTTTCAGGGTGCTGTTTGCAACTACGCCGTTCGGACCTCAGAATGGTCCGTATGGAATTGCGGGACCTCGACGACCTCAACCGCGCCGTCGGTGACGAGCTCCGTGCCGCGCGCGCCCGCCGCGGGCTGACACGCCCTCAGCTCGCGGCGACCTCGGGAGTTGCGGTGAGCACGATTCAACGTTTCGAGAACGGTGAACGCTCACCGGACCTCACACAGCTCTACCAGCTATGCAGTGCACTCGACATCTCTCCGCAGGAGATCGTCGCCCGGTCCGTTCAGAAGGTCAACGGTTCTGGGGAGTAGGTCGACCACATTTCGACCGAGCACCTCTGCCACCAAACACAGATCAGCCACGGTGAGTCGCCCCTGTGCGACTCGCTCCGCCATTTCGACACCCAATTGGCCGGCCACGACCGACATCTGTTCATGATCTACAACTTGGCTGAACCACGCCACCAATGACGCTGCATGCACGGCTGAAAACCCCTATGACTCGATCCGTCGACACGGACATCCGACTTCCGGCCCAACTGGAGCCGAAAGAGACCGCCGACGAGTCGATACCGGCTCCCTCCAGCCGAACTCCCCACATCGGACAGCAGCACAAATCCGCCACCCGGGCCCCCGGAAAATCAAGGCGGCACTCCCACGTTTAACCCATCTCACCCCACCGTCCGTAATGTCCTGTGACACAACGCCACAGGACAATGTTGACGAGGCGGAGTATACACGTGCGTGATCGTAGTTCGTCAGTCGAAGGAAGGCGAAGCGGGTGCCGAAATACGTTGCGCGGAAGCGACTCTGCGGTAACAAGCAGGCGCTCGGATGGGCAATCCGGAAGTATCGATTCCTTCTGTTTGCGCTGCTCAGGCGGGAATTGCGCTCTGCGACAATGCTTCTACCGCTGCTTCTATGCTCTGGCATTCCGATTCACCTAGGACACAACGTGATCCGTCGGCCTTTGAAAGTGATCGCGCCTCATCCCCCAAAACCGACAGTACGCGAATTCCCGCGCAAATCGCTATGGCAATTCCCTATTACTCGAGGTAGGTTGCCATTCGCAGACATGAAGAACGACCTCGTGCACTAGTCCAATGCCATCGAAATCCCTTAGACCGCGCGACGACGGTGCAGCGTCCCGAGGAGAGACCGTCAAGCCAACCTCTGCCCACATCTTTTGCGGTTCAACTGATCTAATCGCGGAAACGCCGGGCAGTCCGAGATGTCCATGAGTCCGAAACCAGCGCACCGAAGTCCTCTTCGAGATACGACAGGTGTTCGGCATTCTCCGCGGTAAGGGTTGACCTCGGAATCCGAGCGAGGGCATCGAGGTCGACGCGGCCGATCAGATCGGCGGTCCACAACTGCACGAGCGCATTGAACTGCGCTTCGCGCGCCCAGGCATCGCTTTCCCCCACGGCGGCCTCGGCCAGTGCCCGCCCCGCCACAGCTCCCTGATCCGGACTCAGCGCTCGAATCCAATCGACGAACGTTTCGCAGGCTTCGAATCGCTCGCGAGGGTCGCCGTGCTGGAGATGGTGGATAGCCGACTCGAATCGAGCGGGTTCAACGGTCACGACTTCGCCTCCCGGACTGCCGATCACCGAACTTGCCCAATTCGATTCGGTGTCGGAGGCAGCGATCGTACCGACGGACAACGTGTGAAACGGAAACCTTCGGGACTACTCGTCGGCGTAACCGCCCGCGGCGGCGCTCGGCGGGACCGCGGCCAGTGGCTCCGAGGTCGCGGGGGCTGGGACGCGGGGCCTGTTGGGCTGGAGGTCGACCCTGCGGGGGGCCGGGGGGAAGATCTCGTTCAGGAGGCTCGGGAGGTCCAGGGGGATCGTGTATTCGGTATCGGTGGGGAGGGTGGGGTCCGAATGCGTGGGGGGTCCGTAGGTGGGGCCGTAGGACGGGTCCTCGGTGGTGGGGTCGATGGGCGGGACCGTCGGGTCGACCATCGTTGGGGCGGAGGGGAATTCGGAGACCGCGGGGCCCACCGAGAGGTTTTCTATGCTGGGGATCCCGGCGTCGGGGGCTGCCGAGTACTCGGCGCGGAGGATGTGGCCCTCGTGGACGAGGACCTTGCCAGCGGACACGCGGACCGCCTCCGACGTGCGCGAGTCTTCGCGTTCCGTGCCGGGATACATCTGGCAGTCGGTGCTGTCGCAGGTTTGGGCGTAGACGTAGCGGTCTTCGGCCAGCGCGTAGGAGCGGGCCGCGATCGCCTGTGCGCGTAGGGCTTCCGCGCCGCCCTTGTCGGCCCAGTTCGGGACCATCTCGGCGGGGACCACGCCCTTCAGGTAGTCCTCGATGTCCACCTCGTTCACCGTGCGGTACGCGCCGTCCTCCAGGGCCACGCCGAGGACCCCGCGGTAGGCGTTGCCGCCGCATAGGCTGAGGTGTTCCTCCGCGGGGCGGTCGGAACCCGCCTCCAGGGGGTAGATGTAGGGGTCGTCTGTTGTGCCCTCCCACAGCACCTCGCCCTCGCAGCCGGTGGTGATGACCACGTCCGCGCCTGTTTCGGTGGGGGTCAGGTGGGCGGCCTGGCCGGGGATCACGCGGCGGCCGGCGACGTACAGGCCGGACTCGGACTCCACGTCCAGGGTGCTGTCGTCCTGCTGTTGCAGGCGCACGCGGATGGGGGTGGAGGCGATCGTCTGCAGCTCCGCGCCCGGGTAGTAGTGGGCCAGAATCGATTCGGCGGTATTGCCCTCCAGGGCGCGGTCGAACGCGCCGTTCTGGCTGAGGCCGCGGCCGTGGCCGGGACTCGCTGTTACCCGGAATTCTCCGTCCGGCCAGGCCCAGAGCAGGCCGGCGGACGTGCCCGCCATGGTCGTGGCGGCGAGCGATAGGGCCAAGAGGCGTCGGCGACGACGTTGCGCGTGTAAGTGACCGTTCGGCATGTCATACCCGTTCTCTTGTAAGCCAAAGCTACATTCGAGTTACCGCAGCTAATCCTCAACAACAGGTTCAGACTATGGGACAGTTGTGACTAGTGTGATCGTTGAGCCGTCAGGACGCAACCAAGGCATTCCGGCGAAGTTCGACGGATCTACCTGGAATGGGAGCTATCAGTGCCATATCGCAGACCGAAAAACTCATATGTCCTGCCGGTCGTCACCATCCTGGCGATGACCGCACCCTTCGGCATGATCGGGCTGAGCGACTCGCCGAAGATTCAGTCTGTCGACGAGAGCAATCTGGCAGCTATACCCGCGAACATGGCCGAGGTGGCGCTGGCTTCCGCCCCGGATCTGGTGCTGCCGCTGCGCGAGCTGACCGGGCTCGACCTGCCGGATCTGCGACTATCCGACCTGCGGTCCATCCCGCTGCCCGCGTCCATCAAGATCCCGGCGGGGCTCGAATTGCCGGGCGGGGTGCAGCTGCCGGACGAGATCAAACTCCCCCGACTGAGCCGGCCCGCGGAGCCCGGCGGACGCGGCGCCCAGAGACCGGACGCGGCAGCACCCGGCTTCATCGCCGCACCCGGACCGCAGGATCCGAACGCGGTCCCTCCCGCTCCTACCGGCGAGCCCGGCAGCGTTCCCGCGCCGGTGGCACCCGGTGCGGCCGCGGGTGAAAACCTCCCCGCCCCAGTCGATCCCGCTCCCGTCGAAGCCCCCGCTCCGGGTCCGGACGCTCGCCCGGCGATTCCCGGCGACCTCAGCAAGCCCGCCCTCGCACCGGGCGCGGTACCCACCGAACTCGTGTCCAAGGTCGGCGCGCAGGTCAAGGAGCTGACCCGAGACAAGCCCTTCAGCATGGTGGCGCTGACCGCCGAGAATCTGGCCGGGATGACGGCGATGATCCGCGCCCAGCTGCCCGACGGCGGCTGGGGACCGTGGTATTCGACCGAACCGGTCGACACGCCCGGGCGGACACGATCGGGTACCGAACCGATCTACGTCGGCAACACCAAGGCCGTGCAGATCCTGATGACGAAGAAGAACGCCGCGGCGCCCGTCGAGGGTGAGGCGCCCGCGCCCGTCGAAGGCGAAGCGCCCGCGCCGGTCGAACCGGCGGTTTCGGAAGAAGCGCCGCTCGATCCGGCAGCGCCCGTGGATCCCGCCGCGCCGGTCGACGCCGCCGCGCCCGCGGGCGAACCGGCTGCGCTCGCGCCGGCCGAACCCGCGCCGTTCACCGATCACGGCGATCCCGCACAGATCGACCTCGAGAAGCTCGCCGCGATCCTCATCGATCCGGGCCGCGGCGCGGCGGACGAGAACCTCAACGAGGTGGCGGCCGCGCTGCCCGGCGGCGGGCCGAAGGTGATCACCCGCTCGCAGTGGGGCGCGGACGAGGACCTGCGCTGCGAGGAGCCGACCTACGACGACGGGCTGGCCGCGATCACGGTGCACCACACCGCGGGTCGCAACGACTACAGCCGTTCGGAGTCGGCGGGCATCGTGCGTGCGATCTACTCGTACCACGCGAAGACGCTGGGCTGGTGCGACATCGGCTACAACGCACTGGTCGACAAGTACGGGCAGATCTTCGAGGGACGCTACGGCGGACTGGATCGCCCGGTCGAAGGCGCGCATTCGGGCGGGTTCAATATCAACACCGCCGGTGTGGCCCTGATGGGCAACTACGAGGAAGACACCCCGAGCGAGGTCGCGATGCAGGCGATGGGCAAGTTCATCGGCTGGCGGTCCAAGGTCGCCGGGATCGATCCCGAAGGCACGACCACGATGTTCTCCGAGGGCAGCGATTACACGCGCTACGCGCTCGGGCAGGCCGTGAAGCTGCCGACGATCTTCGCGCACCGCGATGTCGGCAACACCTCGTGCCCGGGTGACTCCCTCTACGACCTGATGGATCGGATTCGCGAGATCGCGCTGAAGACGGCCGGGCCGAGTCCGCTGGCGGACGCCCCCGCCACCACCAAGCCGCCCGCGCCCCGCACCCGGCCGGAGCAGAACGCGGGTTACCAGCATCCGCAGGCCGCGCCGGACACCGAGGACGACATCGCGACGCTGGCCGAGCTCACCACGCGGTTGCTCGGATTGATCGACACGAATCCGGTGGCCAAGTACTGGAACGATCAGGGTGGCCCGAACAGCTCACTGGGACAGCCGAAGTCGGCGCCGCAGCCGACGATGGACGGCGGGCAGTACGCACAGTTCGTGAACGGCTACGTGTACTCGACGCCCAAGGGGCAGGTCTTCGCCGTCGTCGGCAAGATCCTGGAGCGCTTCGTGCAATTGGGCGGCGCCACCGGGATTCTGGGGCTGCCCACCGGCGGGGAGTACGCGGTGCAGGACGGTGTGCGCGCCGACTTCCAGTTCGGCTCACTGATTCTCAACAAGATGACGGGGATCGTGACCACCATCCTGCAGCACTGGGGTGCGGTGCAGGATCCGGCGCCGTCGGTGCGGCCCGGGCGTGATCTGCCCGCTGTCGCACCGATTCCGGATGCGGGTGGGCAGCAGCCCGCCGTCGCGGCGATACCGGACACCTCGGGACAACAGCCCGCTGTCGCCGAGATTCCGCGCGTCATGCCGGGAATCCCAGCGCAGCAGTAGCTTTCGAAAGGGTTCGGCGGGCCGGCTGCCGGACCCCCTACCAGAGGACCGGGGTGCGCCCCCCGGTCCTCGTCCAATTCCGGGCCTTGTGCGAGACGACGCGGCGGCGCGATCGCGCCCCGGGGGTGTCGCGGCAGCAAGGCTGCCCCGCCCTCTACGCCCCGTATGCAATCCATGTTGGGGCCAACAGCCCGAGCCGGTGCGGCGAGGCAACCGCTGGATGATCACTGCGGGTTACGCGGTCGTGTCATCACCGAGGCGGCCGCGGCGTTCCGAACCCGATAGATCTTCGGCACCCTCGATTCCCGGCCTGCCGCAGGGTCGGCCGATGAAGACGGCCGATCGAAATCCGCAAGGAGCATGGCGTTTCCGAACGGGGCGGGATTCGGAATGACGGGAACCGATCGTGCCGAGTTTTCCACCGCGCCAAAGTGTTCGGCCGACCCGGATCTCCGGCCCATCGAGGAACGCCGTTCAGCCGATGGTGATGGCGAGGTCGAAATCGGCCAGGGGCAGCGGGTTTCCGCATATGGTCATGGTGACCACGCCTTCGTTGTCCTCGTCGTCGTCTTCGCCGGGGACCGGAATGGCCAGGCCGACGTGGTGCAGGCTGACGACGGTCGCCGTCGCGGCGATGCGGAAATAGTCGGGTGTGGCGGGCCAGCGGCGTTCGGCGGTGTCGCCGTCGAGGTCGAAGCCGTCGTGCGCGGTGAGGTAGTCGCGGGTGGCGTCGGTGAGATCGACGGACAGGCGAATTTCGTCCGGTGACAATTCGAGTCGGGCGCGGGCGTCCGACTCGGCGGTGGCGGGGAAGAACTCCACACGCAGCGGATCTGGTCCCGGGCCGAGGGCGCGCATGGCCAGGTGCACATCGCGCAGCGCGTCCGTGAGGATGCCACGCAGGTGGCGCGGGGTGTAGACGCTCCAGATCTCGGCGGGACCGTGTGCGTTGCCGCGGCCCTCGTGGCCGGTCCAGGTGAAGGTCATCTCGTATTCGTCGGCCGAGGTCTCGGCCAGATCGTTCTCATCGAGCAGGACCAGGTCATCGTCATCGACGAAATCCGGGTAGTGGTACTGGGTCTTCCACAGCCACCAGTTCTGGTCCGCTTCGGCCTCGGAGAGATGAACGCGCAGGGTCAGCGTGCCGTCTTCGTCGAGCGCCAGTTGGCGAATGGTGTCGTCGCCGACCGCCCAGCAGACGACCAGATCGCCGTATCCGGTGTACCAGGAGGGTTTTCCCCAGATCGCGGTAGCGAGGTCGAGGTGGTGGCGGAAGTTCTCGGGCTCGATGACCGCGATGCGGATGTACAGCGACTGCCACTGGCCATCGCCCTTGCTGTACTGGTCGTCCTCCTCGAAAAGTCTTCCACTCGAAGGCGTTTCGCTGATCTCGATCTTCTTGCCGGTCAGGGTCCAGCCCAGTTCGCGGCAGGCCGCCTCGGCGCGGTCACGGTGGCAGAACGCGGGAGCGTGCCGGGCCACTTCGTCGAGGAGGGCGGTGAACCGGCTGTCGGTCATGGTGCTCACGAGGCGGGACGGTATCGGCCCGCACCGACAGGCCCCGGCGTCATTGGCGGCCGACCCGCAACCCATACGATTGCTGAATGTTTGCTCTTATGATCGGCGTCGTGCTGCTCGGCTGGCTCGGCCTGCGGGTGTACCGGGAGCCGCGGCGCATCGGCAACGGCGTGCTGCTGTTGATCGCGGCCGCGTTCTGTGTGCTGGGGCTGATCGAGCTGGACAGCGAGAGCCCGGTGTCGATCGCGGTCGTGCTGTTGCTGGCGGCCTCGCCGCTGGTGCTGCTCATTCTCGCGGGGTTGCTGATGATGAACGGCGTGCAGATGTGGCGGCGCGAGGGGCGGCGGCCGGCGAACCTGCTCTCGTTCGGGCTCGGCGTGGCGATGCTGCTTCCGTACGCGCTGTTCATCGTGGCATTCGAGCTGGAATGGGAATGGATGACAGCGGTTTTCGGCTCGGTACTGCTGGTGGAGTGCTACCTGGGCTTCATTCTGCTGGCCTTCCTGGTGTATTCGTGGGTGTATCTGCGGCTGCCGTATCGGCGCGGGATGAGCGCGATCGTCGTGCACGGGTCGGGACTGATCGGCGCGCGGGTGCCGCCGCTGCTGGCGGCGCGGCTGGACAAGGCGCTGGAGGTTCATGCCGCGGAGACGGCGGCGGGACGCACGCCGGTGCTGGTGACCAGCGGCGGCAAGGGGTCCGATGAGGATGTCGCCGAGGCCGACGCGATGGCCGACTACGTGGTCGGCAGGGGCTTTCCGGCGGAGGGGGTTCTGCGTGAGGATCGCTCCGCCACCACACGCGAAAATCTGCTCTATACGGCGGGGATGCTGGCTGCTCGGGGGTTGTCGGGTCCAATGGTGTTGGTTACCAGTAATTTCCATGCGCTGCGTACGGGAATCCTGGCTCGCCGACTGGGGTTGGATGCGACGGTGGTCGGGGCCGAGACGGCTTTCTACTACCTTCCCAGCGCGATCCTGCGCGAGTATGTCGCGATTTTGGTCGAGCACCGCTGGACCAACGCGCTGATCTGCGCGGCGCTTGCCTCGCTGCCTTTGCTGGCAATGGTGGCTGTGCGCTACTGAATGGGATATTCGGGACTATTGCCGTTGGCACTCGATGGGAATGCCGGGGTTGTCGCGGGCTCGATTATCAGAGGATTGCGAAGGGTGGGTGTGTCTGAATAGCTTTGTATCACAATGCAATTAGGCTATTGCGGATTGCTATTGAGGGGTAGAATGGGGGTATGAATTCGGGAGGGGAATCCACAGCCGCGCAGGGTGCACTCGCACTCGGTGCCGCGGCGGAAACCCTGCTCGAAGCGCCCC